>NZ_CAXQBM010000064.1:0-44622 GCF_964222115.1 Alteriqipengyuania sp. | reverse complement strand
CTTTCCCTACACGACGCTCTTCCGATCTCCTCTCCCAACCGGAGGTCCACGATCAGCAGCGACGGGTCTGTCTGGAGGTGCCCCAGAGCCCGACGGGCTTCGGCACAGCTGCGGGCAGAGATGACCTTGCAGCCCCAACCCGTCAGCACGACCGACATGGAGGTGAGCACATCCTCCATATCGTCGACCACCACCACCAGCGGCGTGCCCGCCAGATGCCGGTTGTCTGCCGGACGTACCGGATCCACCGGCATGGCAGGGCCCTGCTTAGGAATCATCAGGATGAACTCGCAGCCCTGCCCCGCATCGGAATTCAGGGTCAGCTCGATATCGAGCAGGTCGCAAAGCCGCCGCACGATGGTGAGGCCCAGCCCCATGTTGCCACCGCCCTCCCCGGCCTCCTCCGCCCCGCGGGAGAACTCACCGAACATCATTTCGCGGTCTTCGCACGGTATTCCGGGGCCGTTGTCGGCCACGACCAGCCGCGCGTTCTTCCCCGCGTCTTCGAGCGTGAAACGAACCAGCCCTTCGGCAGGCGTGTATTGCATCGCATTGCCCAGCAGGTTGCGCACGATCCGTGCCAGCAACGCCGGATCGCTGGTGACCTGCACCGGCGCGAAATCGGTCTCCAACTGTGGCGCGTGCTTGGCGTTCGTCCCGAATTCGAGGGCCAGCTTCGCGCATTCGGCGTCCAGGTCCAGCGAGACAGGCCGGACCAGCATCGCCCCGCTATCGATCTGCGCTACATCGACTAGGCTGCGAACCAGATCGCGCTGCGCCCGCCACGCCTCCTCTACCTGCGAGAATATCCGTTTCTGAAGGGGCGTGGTGAGCAGGTCCGACAGGGCATGGAGGAAGAAACGCTGCGATTGCAGCGGTTGCGACATGTCGTGCACCATGAAGTTGAGGAAGCGGGACTTCTCCTCGTTTACCTCCTGGTAGAGGCGATTTTTCGCGCTGATCATCTCGTTCAGGCGGCGCGCATTCCGGGATGCGATCGTCTCCCGCGTGTCGAGCTCGACCCGAGCGCTCACCGCCATTACGAAGACGAAATATACCAGCAGTCCCATACCCACAAAGCGGATGGCATTGGGCGCCGTAATGGCGAGGTAGAGGCCGAGCGGCGGCAAGGCAGCGCTGGCCAGTGCGACATAGGTGGGCCGGTAGGCTGAGCTGGGGATGATGCCCCCCAGCGTGACACTGCCGACGATCAGCGCCCCAATGAAGATCGTGAATTCGGACGAATAGTCGATCTGATAGATCGCCACCCCGCTCCACACCATCCCGGTGACGGCAGAGACCACACAATGTCCGCGCAGGAACGCGAGATAATTGTCCTGCGTAATCCCTTCGCGCGCCGCGAGTTTGGCATAGGCAAGAGTGACCAGAACCATCGCGCTGCCCGCCGCGAACCACATCAGGGCAATCCCGACCGAGTTGGTCAGCGCCATCACGACCGCCGTGTAGGCGACGATGAATTCCACGATCAGGCAAGAGCTGCGCACACGCTCTTTCAGCATGCGCGCCTGCTCCATCCGCAGGAGGCCCAGATCGGTTGCCTCGGGAGCCTGCTGCTGCGCCATCAGGTTGCAGCGACTTTCGACAGGCTGGTGAGCCCGTGCGTACCCGTGCGGCTCAGCAGGCCAAGCGCGGCAAGCTTGAAGAGGATCGGAATGGCGGCGAAAAATGTCATGAAGATCAGGTTGGCCACCGGATCGCTGCCTGCCCTCTCCTCGAAATCGAACAGGTCGAGCATAGGAAAGGCGACCGCGAGCGGCACGACGAAGGCGACCTTCGAGGTCGAATTCTTGATCGCGACGAACAGGCCCGATTGACGCCGGTTTTCCTGCACTTCCTGTTCGTAGGCTATGTCCGCAAGGATCGAGGTCGGCACGACGGCGTCGGCGCCGAATGTGCCCCCGATCAGGAAAAACAGCACTGCAATCGCAATCGTGTCTCCCGGCCCGCACAGCGCGAGAAGCGCGAAGCCGATGGCACTCGCCACGATGCCGGTTCTCCACGCGGCAAGCTTGCCCATCCGTCCTTCCAGGATAGACCATAGTGGCAGCCATGCAGCCGTGCCGAGGAAGAGCAGGCCGATCATCAGCCCGATCAGCGGCTCAGCCCCAAGCACGAAGGTGACGTACAGAACGGCAAGCCCGCTGAAGAAGGCATTTCCGGTCTGCACCAGTGCGAACGCGCCCAGCAGCGTGCGAAAACGCCTGTGCGCGCCGATGATCCGGAAGGCTGCCATCGCACCAAGGCGCGGCCGCACGACATTGCGGTGCGGCACGGGAATGACCGTGATGAACAGAGCGAAGCCCAAGATCGCAACCACGATGATAGTCAGCGCCATCTGCGGCAGGGCCTGCGCCACAGGCACCGCGAGGATCAGCGGGAAAAATCCGGCCAGTATCGCGCCCGCAACCTGAAACGCGGCCTTCACGCTGGCCAGCCTGGTCCGCTCGCGCGTGTCGGATGAAAGCTCCAGCCCGACAGAGGAATAAGGTACGTCGAGCAGGGTCAGGAACAGGAAATAACTCGCCCCTATCAGTGCGAGGTAGAGAATATCGGCGCCGACAGGGGGACTCAGCGCGAACCAGATCGCGATGCAGAATCCAGCGATGCCTACCGCCATCCACGGCTTGCGCGGGCCGAAACGGGTCCGCGTCTGGTCACTCAAATGGCCAATCAATGGATCGGTGAAAACGTCGAGCAAGCGCCCGATCACTGCCGCAATGCCTACCGAAGTAAGGCCCAGCCCCATGTCGACCGCGTAGAATGTCGGCAGGTAGGTGAGCATCGCCAGACCGGCCATCGCAATTGGCATCGTCAGCAGTCCGTAGGACAGAAGGCCGAACAGGTTCAGCGGCCCTACGCCGGTCGCTTGCGTTGGTGCCTGTGCCGCAATTGGCCCGCCCCCGGTGCCGCCTTTGTCGCTCATATGCCCCCCAGATATGGCGCCAGTGTGCTTCGCTCCGCCCTCCCGGACAACCACCCGTTCGGGTGATAGTAGCGATTCTGCCCCCTTGGTACCCAGCGAGTCGGAACGAGCGTGAGGTCTCGCCAATCTGGGGGAAAGCAAATGAAGACGACCCATATTCTCTTGACGACAGCTGCTTCGACGCTGGCAATCGCCACCATATGCGCGCCCGATGAGGCCCGCGCCGATACCTGCATCCTCGATACGGATGGAGACAATGTTGCCGACGGCGATGGCGGCGCAGACGATATCGATCCGTCGACCACCAACCAGGCGGTCGATGCACTGGCGTGCGGCGCCGGCTCAGAGGCGACGAAAGACGATGCGACTGCCGTAGGTACTGATGCGCAGGCGACCGCGACGGGCGCGGTTGCGGTCGGCAATTCAGCCGGAGCGACGGGTGACGCCTCGATCGCGATCGGGGCCGATGGCGCCGACGGCGATGCCCTTGGCGCGCAGGCCACATCGGCGGGCAATATCGCGATTGGTGCAGATGCTCTGGCGCAGAATACTTACAGCACAGCGATAGGTGCCGGTTCGCAGGCGAACGCGGATTTCTCCGCTGCGTTCGGCGCCGCTGCAATCGCCAGCCAAGCCAATGCACTGGCCATTGGCGTCGCCGCGTCCGCTGGCGGCGTGGCAAGTACCGCAGTGGGCAACAGCTCCAGCGCAACAGGTGTCACGTCCACAGCAATCGGCGTGGATGCCAATGCGAGCGCATCGAACGCCGTGGCGCTGGGTGCAGGGTCGGTCGCCGATGCAGCCGACACCGTATCGGTGGGGCGCGATGCCGATGACAACGGCACGCCGGGCGATACCGGCGACGACATTGCGGCCATCAGCCGCCGTATCGTTCACGTTGCGAACGGCGTCGCCGACAGCGATGCCGCCACAGTTGGCCAAGTCAACGCGGCCGTCGCCGCCGGCGCGTTCGCAAGCGAAGACTTCGTCGTCGTCAATTCCAGCGGCACCGCAGCGGATGCCAGCGGCACGAATGCCATTGCGATTGGTGAAGACAGCGCCGCGAGTGGTATCAATTCGGTAGCGATCGGCAAGGGAGCAACGGCGCCCAACGGGTTCGACGTTGCGATCGGCGGCGCCGCTGATGCCTCGGGCCTGAACGGTGTTGCTGTGGGGTCCGGCGCGAAAGCTACCGGACGCAACAGTGTCGGTATCGCCAATTCGGCAAAAGCGACAGGAGACTACAGCACGGCAGTCGGCATGTATTCGACCGCTGACCAAACCAACTCCACCGCCATCGGCTATTCGGCCTGGGCCAATGGGGAGGGCTCGACGACGCTTGGCGTGGCAGCCACGACG
This sequence comes from Alteriqipengyuania sp., assembly GCF_964222115.1. Lineage (NCBI taxonomy): Bacteria > Pseudomonadati > Pseudomonadota > Alphaproteobacteria > Sphingomonadales > Erythrobacteraceae > Alteriqipengyuania > Alteriqipengyuania sp. The sequence goes on along the minus strand of NZ_CAXQBM010000064.1, from coordinate 40,319 downwards.
GATTCCGCCAGCAGCGTGGCGGTAGGCCATTACAGCTATACCAATGGCACAGGGGCCATCGCCATTGGTGCAGATGGCTCCGACGCGGGCATCAGGGGCGCCGAGGCTACGGCAGCCAATGGGGTCGCGATTGGCACGGATGCCACCGTGACTGCGGTGGGCGCGGTTGCGCTGGGCGCGGGATCGGTCGCCGATGTCGCCAACACCGTGTCGGTCGGCAGTTCGGGAAGCGAGCGCCGGATCGTCAACGTGGCGGACGCGATCAACGGCACCGACGCGGTCAACCTGAGCCAGCTCAACGCAGCCGTCGCCGGTGCCGGTTTCGCCGGAGCGGATTACGTCACCGTCAACTCTGACGGAGGAGCCGCCAGCGCCACGGGCGAGGATGCCATTGCCTTTGGCGAGGATAGCGTTTCGGGCGGAACCGGTTCGATTGCCCTTGGCGCGGATGCTTCCGCGGCGGATGGCCGCACGATCGCGATCGGCAAGGATGCTACGGGATCGGGCACAGGCTCCATCGCTATCGGAGGCGGCGCGGGCGCAAGCGGAGGCCGCGGTACAGCCGTCGGCTATGCCGCGTCAGCCGCGTCGTTCTCGGCAGCTTTTGGCGTCAACGCAATCGCATCGGGATCGTCGTCGACCGCAATCGGCGAAAGTGCCGATGCGACAGCGGCCAATGCCGTTGCTATCGGCAAGAATGCGCAAGCGACTGCTAGCAACGCGCTGAGCCTTGGTGCGAGCAGCGAGGCCACCAACACAACTGCCACGGCAATCGGTGCGCTTTCGTCCGCCAATGGCTTTGGCAGTGTGGCCATCGGGGCCTTTTCCACGACGCTGGCCAGCCAGTCCAACGTGGTTTCGTTCGGAACTTCGTACGATGATAATGGCACCCCGGGAGATACGGGCGACGATACGGCGCAGACCACCCGCCGCCTGATCAACATCTCCGATGGCGTCGACGATACCGATGCTGCAACGGTCGGCCAGCTCAACGCTGTCGCCGCTGCCGCTGCTGCAGCCAGCTTCGACAGCGCGGACTTCGTGGTCGTCAACACCACGGGCTCTGAAGCGAGCGCGACAGGCACGAATAGCTTGGCCATTGGTGGTGACGCCGCAGCCAGCGGTAGCAATGCGATCGCAATCGGCAACGGAGCCGGGGCAAATCTCGCCGGCAGCACCAGTGTTGGCTCGAATGCCAATTCAGGAGTGAGCTCCAGTGCATTTGGCGCCAGCGCAACGGCAGATGGAGAGAATGCGGTCGCGATCGGCAATTCCGCCAGCGCCAATGCCCTAAATTCAAGTGCCGTGGGCCGTAGTGCCCTCGCTCTCGGATCGGCATCCTCGAGCTTGGGTGCCAATGCCTATGCGGACGCATCCAGCAGCACCGCACTGGGGGCGGGTGCCAGCGCCACCGCAGAAGGCGCCGTTGCACTGGGTGCGGACTCGGTGGCCGACCAGGCCAATACCGTCTCGGTCGGCAGTTCGGGGAACGAGCGCCGGATCGTCAACGTGGCGGACGCGGTCAACAACACCGATGCGGTCAACCTGGGCCAGCTCAATGCTGCGCTGGCAACCGCATCCGATCCCTACTTCGCCAGCAATAGCAGCGGTGCAGACGCCGCCGCGACGGGCGCAGAGGCGGTCGCGATGGGCGGCGCGGCGACGGCTTCGGGTGCCAAAGCGATCGCCATAGGTGGTGCCGCTGTGGCGAGCGGCTCGGGCAACACGGCCATCGGCGGCGACGGCTCTGACGGGGACGACACCGGCGCACAGGCGACCGGCGTAGAAACCCTGGCGATGGGAGCCGATTCCAATGCCGGGGGCCTGCGGAGCACGGCAATCGGTTCCGGGGCAATAGCCAGCGGTATCCAGACGATGGCAGCCGGTGCCGGTGCGAGGGCTTCCGGCGTCGGTACGGTGGGCTTCGGCGCCTATGCTACGGCGAGCGGCAACTTTGCGACGTCGCTCGGCTATGCCAGCTCCGCCCAGGCCAATCAGGCCACCGCAGTCGGCAACGGGTCGCAGGCCAATGGCCAAAGGTCCACGGCGCTGGGCCATACGGCACGCGCCCGCGCAGCGAATGCAACAGCGCTGGGGACGGGTGCCACAGCCGATTTCAACGGATCGACCGCCATCGGTGCAGGCACGACGACCACTGCCGCAAACCAGGTTGCCATCGGTACATCGACGGACACGGTCGAGGTCGCCAGCCTGGCAACTTCCAGCGACAAGCAGACGGGTACGATCTATCTCGTCACGGCCGATGAAAGCGGTACACTGGGCCGGACGGCGTTCAATACCCAGGCACCCGCGATGGGAAGCGGCTACCAGCGGACCTTTGCCCTGCCCATTTCGGCCGTCAGCGATGCGCAGTTCAACGCGCTGACAACGCGGGTCGACACGCTGGAAGGGCGGGTCAATGGGCTGGAGGGCAGCATCGACGTGCTGTTCGACCTCAACGATACGCTCGAGAAGGACATGCGCCAGGGCATTGCGGCCACCACCGCCCTCGCCCAGCCGCACTTCCCGAGCGAAGATGGCGCGACAAGCTACGCCAGCAATGTCGCGTACTTCCGTGGCGAGATCGGCTTTTCCGCAGGGGTTGCCCATCGCGTCAACCGTAGCTTCGCGTTGACCAGCGGCATCAGCTATGGCGGCGGTGACAATGTGGCGGTGAAGGCGGGCGTGGCCGGCGAGTTCTGATACGCCTTCTCACACAAACAAGAACGGGCCCGGTGCGCATAACGCGTTACCGGGCCCGTTCGTTTTCGGGGTGTTTCAGGCAGTATCGGGCTAGAATCCCGCCGAGATCGAAAGCGCAAACGTCTGGCCGACCTCGTAGCTGTTCGTATCGACCCGGCCCGTCTCGTTCTCGACATATTCGAAGTGATCCGTGCCCGTGAGGTTGCGCGCTTCGAACTTGAGTTCGAGCGGGATGCCGAAGGTTTCGATACCCTGCCGCACGACCAGGTCCAGGCTCACACCCGGCTTCTCGATCTCGTCGGGCAGGCCGCCTGCATTGATACCCAGCTTACTGATCACGCGTTCGCTGGCGTAGGAAAACAGCAGCGTGACTTGGCTGAGGCGATCCACATCTTCGAGCCCCAGCTGGATATTCGCCAGGTGGTCCGACTGGCCGGTCAGCGGGTCGCCATCGCGGAACAGGTCGGTCGCAGCCACCGCAAACGGTGCCCCGGTGCCCGATTGCAGGATCACTTGGTCAGCCGGGTCCACCTGCAGTTCGGACTGGGTGTAGGTGTAGTTGGCCACCAACACTACGCGCTTCGTTTCGAAGAAGCCGCCAAGGTCGTACAGGTCATAATTCCAGGCGAGATCGACTTCGGCACCGTAAAGCTGGGCTGCCGGAGCATTGGCGAAGCTGCTCGATTGCGAGTTGTCCGTGAACTGGGAGAAGGTTTCGATCGGATTGTCGATCTTCTTGTAGAACCCGGCGATCGACGCACGGCTGCCCTGACCGAAGTAATATTCGGCCCGCGCCTCTGCGTTGAACAGCTCGCTGTCCTGCAAGGCAGGATTGCCCGAGAATGACCGCAGCGTTTCCGGATCGGTGTACGACTGCACCAGCAGCTCACGGAACTGCGGGCGGGCAATCGTCTTCGACGCACTCGCGCGCAGCTGCAGGCCATTGTCGAACTGGTAGGTGATCGTGGCTGCGGGCAGCCAGTAATCGTTCGCGATATTGGTGAACGTGTTCAGATTGGTCTGATTGGTGAAAATCTGGACCGGGGAGACGGTTTGCGTCGCATCTTCGTAGCGCACGCCTGCATCCACAGTCAGCCCGTTCAGCAGCGACAGATTTCCCTTCAAGTAGGCTGCCAAGACTTCCAGCGTCGCGTCGAATGCAGGGGTCGCTTCGGTACGTTCCTGGAGGTCGATCGGCGCGGATACGCCAACACCGCCGAAGCCGGGCACGTTGGACGCCTCGATAATCGTAGGCGCAATCAGCAGGTCGGGCCGCAACATCGCCACGCCATCGGGGAAGTTGCTGGGTGCATCGAAGGCGAACTCGCGCCGTTCCGAATAGCGCTGCGTGTCGGTGTAGGCCGCGCCGGCCGTGATCGAGAGCGAATCGGTTACCGGCACGGTCAGGTCACCGCCACCGTAGTAGAGCTTCTCGGTCAGGTCGGAGAAGGCGACGTTGGCTTCGCCGCCCGGCAGGTTGTTGTCGAGCGGGTTGATGAAATAGCTGCCAAAGGGCCCCGAACCGTTGGTGCGGACATAGGTGAAGCGGTACTCGTAGGGGCTTTCGCGGTCGGTCTGGGCGTAACCCGCGCGCAGATCGAGCGAAATATCGTCGAACTTGAACTCGCCCACCACCTGCGAGTCGAGCAGCTGGCGTTCGAACCAGGCAGTCTGCTGGGTGGTTTCGTCGAACCCGTCATTGCCCGAGCCCGAGATGATCGTGCCCTGGTTCAACGAAGCCTGCTTCAGGACATCGCGGATGAACACATTGGTCCAGCGAATCTTCTGGTCGCCATACTCGAGCCCGAAGCCCAGCAGACCGTTGGCCAGGATGCGATTGTCGGTCACGAAGCGACGGAAATCGTCCGCCGGGGTTACGTCGGCTTGGCGGATGGGCGTCTGGTTCACCACACTGCGGTTGCGCAGCGAATTGCTGAGATTGGCGGTAAAGATGACACCGAGTTCGGCATCGTCGCCGACCATGAAGCTGGTTCCGCCAGTCAGGCCACCTGAAAAGTTCGGACGCAGCTTGTCCGTCTTCTGCAGCAGGTTGAGGTTGGGCTTGTTCAGCGCCACCGCAACCGTCTGGCGCGGGGTCAGGCCCGTGGTGGGATCGACCGCGGTCGCGAAGTCGGACAGCGGAGTATCGCCATCCAGATAGGCCTGCAGGCCCCCCACGGGATCGCGGCGGCCATCGTCGAAGCCGAACCAGTCGTAGTCGCTGCCATAGTACAGCAGGCCGTTCTCAAACGTCGTCTCGGTATCGCCGCTGACGCCGAAGCTGACTTTCAGGAAGGGCTCGTCCGGGATCGCCTGCGTGGTGAGATTGATGACACCGCCACCGAATTCACCCGGGAAGTTGGCCGAAAAACTCTTTTGGACCAGCGAGGAGGCGACGATGTCGGTCGGGAAAATGTCCAGCGGCACCACACGGCTGAGCGGTTCGGGCGAAGGCAGCGGCAGGCCGTTGAGCAGCGCGAGCGAATAGCGATCGCCCAGCCCGCGTACGAACACGCGGCCATTGCCCACATTGGAGAGGCCGGTGACGCGATTCAGGGCACCGGCGATATCGCCTTCGCCTGTGCGGGCGATGTCTTCGGTGCTCAGGACCGAGACGACCTGCGAGGAGCTGCGGGTGATGTCACGCGGTCCACGACGCCCTGTCACGGTGATAAGGTTGCCGCCGGGAATGGAAACGTCGACTTCGCCCTGACTTTCGTCGACCTGGCCATTGTCTTCCGGATTGATCGGTTCTTCGGCGGGCGTCTGCACATCGGGCTGCGAGGCCGCGTTGCCGGACGGAGCCGATCCTGTGTCTTGAGCGAAAACGACACCCGGGAAGGTGAGCGCGGTGGAGAGCAACAGAAGCCCTGCCAACTGCTTGCCGGTGGACATGGTGATAGACCCCCTCTTGCTTAAGGTCCGAAAAACTGGGCGCATCCGACGGATCGGGCGCGGATGATCTCAAATACGGGAAGGGGGTGCCCGACATTGCTGCCGGGCACCCCGCCTCAAGGTCCCGCTTAGCTGGGCAGCGAGTCGCAGCTGCCGGTGTTTGCCGTACCCAGCGTCACCGTGGCTGAGTTACAGGTCCAGGTTTCCGCCCAGTTGGCCGCTTCGCTGGTCACTGCACCGATGTACGTCCGGGTCGAGAAGAAGCTCGAAACCGCATTTGCATCGAAGATCGGTGCGAAGCCGTTCTCGTTCGCGCCGTTAATGAACGGTGCGCCCGTGGACACGCCGGTCAGGCGGACCAGCGAGTTAGTGAAGCTCGCGTCGTTGCCGGTGCCCGCATTGAAGTTGGCTTCGACATCGCCGACACTGCTGCCGCCGCCGCCGCGGAAGTCCGTGGCGCAGTCGAGAGCGACCGAGTTGAACAGGGCAGGGCCCGATTCATCGTTCGCACCGGCGGCGCGGGTGGCGGAGACACCCTGCACGTTGATGCAGCCGCCTACGGTGCCGGCCTGATCCCAGACCAGCGAGTTGAACAGCGAGAAGTCCGAGCTGCCGCGGATACGGATGCCGCGATCTCCGGTGGCGCTGTTCACCACGAAGGTGGCGTTGTTGATCTGTGTGTGGGTGCGCGGGCTGGCTTCTTCGTTGCCGTCCGAATCCTGTTCGATCACGGTGTCGCCAGCGGTCGGGCGCTGCACCACCAGCAGCTGGTCGAAGAACGCCTTCACGCCGGTGTCGGTGTCGAGCGAGTCATCTTCCGCGCCGACCATGATGAAGCGACGGCCATTGACGTTACCACCGAAGAATTCAGCGCCATCGTCCGAGCTGTTGTAGGTCTGGATGTTCTCCAAAACCGTGCCCGTGCCGACCCCGCCGGTCGTCAGCGATTGCAGTTCGTCACCATTCGAAAGCGCGAAGCCGGAGAACCGGATCTGCACGAAGGTGAGCGTGCCCGAGCTGTCGGCCGTGTCCGTGCCGCCATACAGGATCTGGTTGGTGGCACCCTCCACGCGCCGCTGGCAGGTGTTGGCCGCTTCGGTGCCGATGAAGCAGTCCGTCACGGGTGCGCGGCCCGAAAGGATGATGCCGCCCCACTGGCCCGACGAATCGGCACTGGTGCTGCCTTCCACATTCTGGCGGCTGGTGAAGATGATCGGCTGGCTTTCGGTGCCTGCAGCGTTCAGCTGGTTGCCGCGGTTGACGTTCAGGAAGTCGTTGCCCGAAGCGAACACGATCACGCCGGGTTCGATGTCGAGCGTCACGTTGTTGCCGGTCGAACCGAAGCCCTGGTCGACGCCCACGTCGGTCTGGCCGTTAAGTTCGTAGACGAGACCCGACTGGTTCGGCAGCGTCGACGAAGCGGTGAAGGCGTTCGGCAGGCGGCAGCGGCGATATTCGCCAGTCGGACCGGAAATCGTGCCGAGGTCGAGCAACTGTACCGGGTTCGCAATCGACGGACATGCGGCCGCCGGGGTCACCAGGGTCGACGGCGTCGGCGTTGGCGCAGGGGTCGGAGCCGGGCTGGGAGCCGGGTTGTTGATGGTCACATTGCCGCCCGTACCGGGCGAAACAATTTCGTCTGCGCCACAGCCGGCGAGTGCCAGCGCGCTACAACCGATGACGAGCGTGCGTTGGAGATTTTTCACAGCGTGCGGTCCCCTCAAAAACCGAAGAATCGAAACAAACGGACGCGAATTTTGATCGCGAGAGGGGCGCTAGAGGTGCTGGATGACTCTTTCGGGGCCGGACGGTGACACTTCGGTGGCGGTGCGATGACACTCCTGTGTCAAATACACCTCATCGCGAGTCGTGTGGCAAATCGGTGCCACACCAAGCCAAACCGGGTGCGGCAGCCGGGTACGCGCATTGTCGCCTAACGCAATTTCCCGCCCGTTGCCGACGCTGCACGCGCGCTCTGTGCCGGCCTGCGTGCACGCGATACGGAAAACTGCACACTTTGCTGATCCTCGTGCGGGATATCGAAGCGGGCGACGTAACTGGTGAATTTATCGCGCACTTCGGCTTCGGCCAGCCCGAACTGCTCCAGAGAGTACTTGTGCGGTCGGCGTTTCAGCCCGCGAGCTCGATCGAGGTAAGTCTCCATTGCCGGTAGTGCCGGGGCGATGTCGAGATCGAGGAAGGCATAGATCTGCTCCATCGTCCCGCGCCAGTCGGTGTCCATCTCATCGTAACGTACGTCGATCCGCCGGTCCGCCGGGACCAGTGAACGCGCGGCAAGCATCCGGTCGACCTGCAAAACGCTCTTGCGCATCCATTCGCGCCCGACTTCGTGCGGCGCGACCTCGTCGGAATAGATCGCCGTCTGGTTCCACGCGAGCGAGGCCGCACTGCCGACAATCCTCTGCGGGTCGCGGTGGGTGAAGATGATGCGCGCATCGGGGAACACGTTCAGCAAGGCCGGCAGGTCGAGCATGTGTTGCGGGGTCTTGAGGATCCACGGGCGCAGTTCGCTCACCTGCTGCGACCAGCCGATCAGCCGCAAGAGGTCCGCCAGATGGCGATAGGCAGGCGTCGCGTCGATCCGTTCGCACCACCGGCCATAGGTCGGCACGCGCCACTGCGCCTCGTGCTTCATCCCGTACATGCTGGCGACCAGCAGCCCCAGCTCTTCCTCCGGCTCCATCGGCCCGGTCGGGTGGATCGAGAGCGTGCGCGGGTTGGCGAGGCGCGCAACGCGCATCACGCGCTGGGCCAGCTTCGGGCGGAAATCCTCTTTGCGGCCCGCCAACACCTCTTCGAAATCGGGCCGGGGAACGGGCGAGATCGTCTCGAAGCTGCGCATGTGGCTGAAGCGCCGGTCGCTCGCGAGCAGGCGGTGCAGGCGCGTGGTGCCTGATCGCATGGGGCCCACGATCACCACCGGACGCAGGATGCGCCGTTCGAGAATTTCGGGGTGGCGCTTGAACCAGTCGATCGAAATAAGTCGGTCGCGCAGGACCTTGCCGAACTGCAACCGTGCGGCAAATTCGCCAGCGACATTCAGGCGGGCTTCTTCACGAATGGAATCGAGCAGGACGGAAAACGGGGCTTCGAACCACGGGTCCCCGAAATCGGTCAGCCCGGTCTCAGCCGAGGCAGCCCCCATCAAGGCGTCTTTTTCGAGGATCGAAGGAGCGACAAGGCCGACCCGCTGGCCGAACCCGATCACGGTCTGCAAGGCATCGATAAAGGGTGTGCGCCTCGGCGCAGCCGCGATTCTCATCCAAATCCCCGTTTACCATTTTTGATACTGGCTTGATCGCGACCAACGGGCGGGGTCGCGGTTTGTGCCCGGATGGCCGTTGCGCCAGCCCTCACCCCCAATTGCCTCTGGCCAAGCAAAGGCACGCTCGCCATAGGCGCAGGCATGCACGATATTGCCATGATCCGTAGTGACCGCGATGCCTTCGACGCTGCTCTTTCCCGGCGGGGGCATGAGCCGGTCGCCGAGAAACTGATCGACCTCGATGCGCGCCGCCGTGCGGTGCTGACGCAGCTGCAAGAGGCGCAGAACCGTCGCAACGCGGCATCCAAGGCCATCGGGCAAGCGATGGGCAAAGGCGACACCGCAGAAGCGGATCGGCTGAAGGCGGAGGTGGCCGAAATCAAGGAGGCCATGCCCGCGCTGGAAGAGCAGGCGCGGACCATCGGCGAGGAGCTGGAAGCCGCTCTCGCGATCATCCCCAACCTCCCCGCCGATGACGTGCCCGATGGCGCGGGCGAGGAAGATAATGTCGAGATTTCAGTGTGGGGCGATAGGCGGGAGTTCGCTTTCAAGCCCAAGGAGCACGCCGACCTCGGGCCCGAGTTGGGAATGGATTTCGAGACCGGAGCGGCGCTCTCCGGCGCGCGCTTCACCTTCCTGCGCGGCCGCATGGCGCGGCTGCACCGCGCGATTGCGCAGTTCATGCTCGACCGGCAGGTGGATACAAACGGCTTTACCGAGTGCAACCCGCCGGTGTTGGTCAACGACGCGGCGATGTACGGCACCGACAAGCTGCCGAAGTTCGCGGAGGATAGTTTCTTTGCAGCGGACATGAGCACACGGTCAAAGCTGTTTTGGAACGCCATGCCTGAAGACTTTGAGACTCAAATGTCTGAAACGGCCCAAGGCGAGTTTAGGGCAAAGCTCGAAGGCATGTTGGATAGGGCAGATACCGCCGAACAGTTTTGGCTCATCCCCACATCCGAAGTCAGCCTGACCGCCTCGGTCGCGGGCGAGATCATCCCCGACCTCACCCAGCCTATCCGCCTCACCGCGCACACTCTCTGCTTCCGCTCCGAAGCGGGTGCAGCGGGCAAGGACACGCGCGGCTTTATCCGCCAGCATCAGTTCGAGAAAGTCGAGCTGGTCAGCATCTGCGCGCCCGAACACTCAGAGGCCGAGCACGAGCGGATGACGGGATGTGCAGAAGGCATCCTGCAGGCGCTCGGCCTGCCCTACCGCAAGATGCTGCTGTGCACCGGCGACATGGGCTTCGGTGCACGCAAGACCTACGATCTCGAAGTCTGGCTGCCCGGCCAGGGCGCCTACCGCGAAATTTCCAGCTGTTCGAACACGGGCGATTTCCAGGCGCGACGGATGAACACGCGCTACCGTCCTGAAGGCGAGAAGAAGACCGAGTTCGTCCACACGCTGAACGGATCGGGCCTCGCGGTCGGGCGCACACTGGTGGCGGTGCTGGAAAATTACCAGAACGAGGATGGGAGCGTCACCGTGCCCGAGGCGCTGCTGCCCTATATGGGCGGGGTGACGAAGCTGAAGCCCGCGGCATGAAAATCCTACTCACCAACGACGATGGCGTGCACGCCCCCGGCCTCGAAGTGCTGGAGGAAATCGCGCGGCAATTCTCCGATGATATCTGGATCTGCGCGCCGGACGAGGAACAGTCGGGCATGGGCCACGCGCTCACTCTGACGCGGCCTGTGCGGCTTCGCAGGCATGGCGAGCGGCGCTTCTCGGTCACCGGTACGCCCACCGATGCGGTGACGATGGGGCTGCGCAAGGTCATGGACGGCGCGCCCGATGTCATCCTCTCGGGCGTCAACCGCGGTGCGAACCTGGCCGATGACATCACCTATTCGGGCACGGTCTCTGCGGCAATCGAAGGCGCGCTGGCAGGCATCCGCTCTATCGCGCTGAGCCAGGTGACGAGCAAGGATGGTGCCGCGACCGACGATACGTTCGAGGCTGCGCGCAGCTGGGGCGCGAAGGTGCTCGGCCCGCTGCTCGACACGCCGCTACCCAAACGCACGCTCGTCAATGTCAACTTCCCTGCCCTGCCCGCCGCTGCAATCAAGGGGATCCGCGCAGTCCGCCAGGGCTTCCACGATTATTCGCGCGGAACCGTAGTGGAAGGGCGCGACCCGCGCGGGTTCCAGTATTACTGGTTCGGGTTGCAGGCGATCGAGCATACGCTGGACCACGGCACCGATCTGGAAGCGATCGACGAAGGTTATGTCTCGGTCACGCCTTTGCAGCTCGATCTCACGCACCACGCCTCGCTGGGCGAACTGGGCGAGCGGTTCGGTTAGGGCGCAATGCTTGCGGCGACTGAATCAGCGATCTAATCCTATGAAGCAGATGATCGAGGATCGCCCTTGAACCGCGCCAGACACAAGCGCGAGCGCCAGCAGGTCGAGAAAGTCGGCAGCGGAGCGGGCCGGCACGATGTTCGCGGGCCGCACTTCCAGCCGCTACGCCGCGCATTGAAAGTGCCGGTATGGGGCGACCTGTCGATCCGCCTCGGGCTCGCGCTGTTCCTGATCTTCACCGTGATCATGATCCACTGGTGGGATCGAGACGGGCTGGTCGACAATCTGGATGGCGAGGTCAGCTTCCTCGATGTCGTCTATTTCACCATGATTTCGATCACCACCACCGGGTTCGGCGATATCGCCCCGATCAGCGAACGTGCGCGGCTGGTGGAAGCCGTAATCGTGACCCCGGTCCGCTTCGCGGTCCTCTTCATTTTCGTGGGCACAGCCTACAACTTCCTCATTCAGCGCAGCTGGGAGAAATTCCGCATGAACCGCATTCAGGACCAACTGGCCGATCATATCGTGGTGCTGGGCTACGGCGTCTCGGGCTCTGAGTCGGTCGCCGAACTGATCGAGCGCGGGGTGGAACCGCAGTGCATTGTCGTGATCGACCCGGTCGAAGAGAGACTGGCCGAAGCCGAAGCGCTGGGCTGCAACATCATGGCCGCCGACGCGACGCGCGACGAGACGCTCAAGGCCGTGCGGATCGACCGCGCGCAAACCGTGCTCGTCTCGGCCGGGCGCGACGATACCTCGATCCTGATCGTGCTTACCGTGCGTGCGCTCGCGCCGAACGTACCGATCAGCGTGGTGGTCCGCGCGAGCGACAATGAAAGCCTCGCCCGGCAGGCAGGTGCCAATAATGTCATCAACCCGGTGCACTTCACCGGCCTTCTGCTCGCAGGCAGCGTAAAGGGCGCCCATATCGCGGACTATCTGGCCGATCTGGCATCGATCTCGGGCCGGGTGCAACTGATCGAACGCCCTGTCACGGCCGAGGAATGCGGCTGCGCAATTAGCGAACTCAGGACCGGTGGGCGGGGCCTGAGGGTCTATCGCAATGGCGAAGCGCTCGGCTTCTGGGAAGACGAGTGCCAGAACCTGCAGGCAGGCGATATCGTGGTCGAAATCGTCCCGACCAGCGCCGGTGAAGCAAAGGGTGACGGGCACAACGGGGTGGGAGGGCCCACCCAAAACACGTAGCCCGCCACGGGAAGGTCAATTGAACAGGGTGAACACACCCCCCATGGCCGCCATGCCGACGATGAAATGGCCTGCATCGAGCAGGAAGAGCGCCAGCGGCTTGCGCAGGTAAAGGTAGTTGATGCCGATCGCAGGTGTCATCACCGCAGCGCCAAACCCGATTGCGATCATGATGATCGCCCGGTCGCTCGCGCCGGTCATGGCGAACTGGTGAGCAAGCACCAGCGCAATCAGCATCTCGAACAGGAATGTCAGGCCGAAAATCAGCGCCATGTTGGCACTTTTGAGCTGTTCCTCGCTCAGGCCAGCGGCCTTTTGCCAGATCTTGCTGAACAGCACACCGTACCACAGCGCGCCCACCACGAAGAATGCAAGCGCCGCGCAGAAGATTGCGAGCAGGTTCATATCCGGTCCCCCTTATCGTCCCTGGTAAGCGCCCTATAGCGCGCAAGCCCGCGCGGGTGTAGGGGCGGCGCGCATGAACACCCCCACCACCCTCCCCGATGCCAAGAAGGTCGGCATGGTATCGCTCGGCTGCCCGAAGGCGCTGGTCGATTCCGAACGTATCCTCACCCGCCTGCGCGCCGATGGCTACGCCATGAGCCCGGACTATGCGGGCGCGGACATCGTGCTGGTCAACACCTGCGGTTTCCTCGATTCCGCGAAAGAGGAGAGCCTGCAAGCCATTGGCGAAGCGATTGCCGAGAATGGCCGCGTCATCGTGACCGGGTGCATGGGCGAGGAAGCAGACGCGATCCGCGCGGCGCATCCGCAGGTGCTCGCGGTGACCGGGGCGCACCAGTACGAGCAGGTTGTCGAGGCCGTGCACACCCATGCGCCGCCGAGCCAGGGGCCCTACATCGACCTGATACCCCAGCCCGATCTGGCGGACATCAAGCTGACGCCGAGGCACTATAGCTACCTGAAGATTTCCGAGGGTTGCAATCACTCCTGCGCCTTCTGCATCATCCCGGACCTGCGCGGGAAACTCGCGAGCCGCCGGATCGATGCCGTACTGCGCGAGGCGGAAAAGCTGGTCGCTGCAGGCACCAAGGAACTGCTGGTCATCAGTCAGGACACCTCGGCGTATGGCGTCGACACTCGGCACGAGGCGCGCGAGTGGAAGGGCCGCGAGACCCGCGCGCACATGACCGATCTGGCGCGCGAACTCGGCCAGCTGCGCACGGACCAGGGCACGCCGCCGTGGGTGCGGCTGCACTATGTCTACCCCTACCCGCATGTAGACCAGGTCATCCCGCTGATGGCCGAGGGGTTGCTGACGCCCTATCTCGACATCCCGTTTCAGCATGCTGCGCCCGCCGTGCTCAAGCGCATGACGCGGCCTGCGAACGAGGCCAAGGTCCTCGAACGGCTGAAGAGCTGGCGCGATATCTGCCCCGACATCGCGGTCCGCTCCAGCTTCGTGGTCGGGTTCCCCGGCGAAACGGAGGAGGATTTCGAATACCTGCTTCGCTGGCTCGAAGAAGCCCAGCTGGACCGGGTTGGCGCCTTCCGGTTCGAACCGGTCGAGGGCGCGGCAGCCAATGCCCTGCCCGATCCGGTGCCCGAAGCTGTGAAGGAAGAACGCTACGCCCGGATCATGGAGATGACCGCGCGGATCAGTGCGGCCAAGCTTCAGGCAAAGATCGGGCGCACGCTGCCCGTCATCATCGACGAGGTGGGCGAGCCAGACGAGGACGGCGATATCGGCGCCACGGGCCGCTCGCAGGCCGACGCGCCCGAGATCGACGGGAATGTGTTCCTGCGCAACGTACCCGCCAGCCTTGCGGCGGGCGACATCGTTCAGGTCACGGTCGAGGACGCGGATGACCACGACCTTTTCGGTGCGATTGCTTGAAATTCTCGCGCCTTCGGGCACCGATCGCATGCCCTGCGTTGATCAGTCATGACAATCAGCATCCAGACCAGCTTTGCCTTCGAGTGCGATCGCCCGACCGATTGCATGCTTCAGTTCGAGGCCGCGAATATCCCCGAACAGCAGATCCTCGACTGCCACAGCGATCTGACAGACGCCGCGCATTGCGCACGCATTCCGGCGCAGGAAGAAATCGGGGAACGCATCCTCGTCCGCGCGCAGGGTCGCTTCGAGGTGCAGCACAGCGCGCGCGTGCAGGTAGAGCGCCAACTGGCCAAACTCGGCACGCTTGAGCATTTGCAGCCGCACGAATTGCCAGCCGCGCCGGTCAAATACCTGTTCGATTCCCGGTACTGTCTGGCCGACAAGTTCCAGAGCATCGTCGAAAGCGAATTTGCTGGCACATCCGGGGGAGCGCGGATCGCAGCCATCCATGACTGGATTGCGCACAAGTTCACCTATGCTCCGGGCGCATCCACGCCGGAGACGACAGCGTTGGACAGCTTTGTCGAGCGGCGCGGCATCTGTCGGGACTTTGCGCATATTCTGATCACGATGGCGCGAGCGAGCGCGATCCCGGCGCGATATGTCGCATGTTTCGCGCCGGACGTGACCCCGCAGGATTTCCACGCGGTCGCGGAAGTGTTCCTCAACGATCCGGCAACGCCCGGCGGCGGCACGTGGCAACTGGTCGATGCCACCGGCATGGCCACGCCCGACGAGATCGTGAAGATCGGGGTCGGACGAGACGCCGCCGATGTCAGTTTCCTGACCAGTTTCGGCATGGTGAAATTGTGTGAGAAGACCGTGCAGGTCACCCGCGACTAGCCCGCAGTGGGCGCATTCCGCCTCGCGTTAACCTTTGCCCGCTATGACGTCTCCTGCAGAGACGCAGCCTTTCGACTCGCTGTGATTCTGCGCGCGCGCGAGGCAAACGGCATGACTATGACCAAGGCACTCATCTGGATCGGCGGAGCAACGCTCGCCACCGTGCTGCTGTTCGGCGGCGCGTCGATTGGCGCGCGCATGCTCTATGGCAACAACAGCCCGGCTACCGAGGAAGTGGCGATCGCACCCGATATCGAGGACGCGATCCCGATCGACCCGGCGAAATTCGTCGAGGGCACGCCTGCGCCAGAAGACGCCGACGCCGGCGATGCGGAAGGCGGGGATGGCGCTGCGACGACCGACGAAATCGTCAATGCCGATGCCGAGGAAAGCGCGTCTCAGGGCGAAAGCGCTGCGCAAACCGCCACCACGCGCCGATCCGGCGCAAGCCGCGATGGCGAAACAGTCTACGATGCACGCAACCGCTCGGCCTCGCGCTCTGCACCGGGCCGCGCCGAGCCCATGGTGGTCAAGCGCGTGCTGCCGATCACCGGCCCCATCCGCTATGGCGAATGGCACTGGGACACCGACGGCGTGCCGCCCGGCAAGATCGTGATGACGGTCGACCTGGACGCACGGGTGATCTCGGTCTTCCGCGGCGGGTACGAGATCGGTGCAGCGGCTGTGCTGCTCGGCACGCAAGAGCACCCTACCCCGCTCGGCACCTTCCCGATCCGTTACAAGATGCGCCACAACGTGTCGGAGAAGTACAACAACGCACCGATGCCCTATTCGATGTTCCTCACCGCAGACGGCATCGCGCTGCACGGCTCGCAGGTCGAAAACGGCTATGCCAGCCATGGCTGCATCGGCATGCCGAACGAATTTGCCGCAAAGGTGTTCGCGGTCGCGTCGAAGGGAGACAAGGTCCTCATCACGCGCGGCGAAACACTCCAGATGGGGTCGCCGATCCTCTAGGCTTTTCTCGCGGGCTCTGCTTCGAACCGCATGACATCCCTGCTGAGCCTGTCGGACACTCGGTACATCATCCTGCGCCCCAACACCCCGCCGAGAGAGGCGTTTTCCTTGGCGCGCAAGCGATCAATCATGCGCGCAACTTCGGACTTGCGGATATCGCGAGCGCCAAGCCGTTCGAGGATATGCGTCACCGCACCGATCTCGGTCAGCCGCGCGTGCCCCCATTGGAAGTAACAGCCGCCATCTTCCCAGGTGCAGCAGTCTTGCACGACGTCCCGCACCGCCCGCCCGACGACCTCCTCCGCCTCGGCCAGATAGCGGGCCGACCGGGCCATCGCCGCAGGATCGAGCCATTCGGCATCTGCGATAGCCTTGCGCATCCGCGCGCGTTCGTAAGTGTCGTCGGTGTTCGAAGGATCATGGACCGGCACGATCCCCGCATCGGCAACGATCTGCGCGAGTTCCGCGCGTCGCCAGCCGAGCAACGGCCGGAGCAAAAGCATCTCCGCGGCCGCCCCCTCGGGAAAGAATATCGACCAGGGTCGAACTCCGGCAAGCCCCGCCAGTCCGCTCCCCCGGTTGAGCCGCATCAGCAGCGTTTCGGCTTGGTCGTCGGCGTGATGCGCAGTCGCGAAGGCCAGCACGCACTTATGGACGAAGTACGTGCCAAGCGCCTCGTATCGCGCCGCCCGCGCCTGCGCCTGCGTGTTGCCAGGCTCGACGGTTACCGGAAGGATGGCATGCGGCACGCCGATTTTGCTGCAGACCTCTGCAACGAACTGCGCTTCGCCTGCACTCTCGGGCCGCAAACCGTGATCGACGGTGGCGGCGTGAATCTGGCCCGGCATCGCGGCATGGGCCAGCAACAACAGCGCGAGGCTATCTGGGCCGCCGGAGACGGCTATGCCGAGCGGCGGCCCATAATCAGGATCGAGTGAGCAATCGGCGCGGACGCGCGCAATCAGCGCCTCCTCGATCATGCGATCAGTTGCACTTCACCTTGCGGCGATTGCTCTCGTACTGGTCGCTCAGTCGGCCCGAAGCGATGGCCGGGTAGGTTTCGCTGAACTCTGCCAGCGCGATGCAGGCCCGGTCCGTGTCCTGCAGCTGGATCATCGCTTCGGCCAGGAACAGCAGGCTGTCGGGCGCGCGTGCAGCGTCGTTATCTGCCTGATAGTTCTGCAGGAACCACGGCGCGGCCTCGCGCGCCTGCCCATTATCGAGGAAGGCACGGCCCAGCAGGTTGCGGCCATAGGTTGTGCGCCAGTGATCGGGATACTTTTCTACGAACGCGGCGAGCGCCTGCTGCGCCTCGGGATAGAACTTCGCCTCCCACAGGCGGAAGCCGTAGGAATAATCGTCGTCACCCGCATCGTCGGTCTGCGGTTTGGCGATTGCCCGCACAGCGGCCAGGCGTTCGGCACTCGGGGCCGCGCTCGGGGTGGGTGCGGGCGTGGGTGCCGGGGTTGCCGGGCGCGGTGTCGGAGTCGGAGTCGCCGTGCTGCCCGCATTGGGCAGGATCGAAGTCGTCCCGTTCGACGCAGTGCGAGTTGTGCTGGTTCCTTCCAGCACAGCCAGCCGTTGTTCCATCCCGCGCTGCGTGTTGTTGGCCATTTCGACCTGGCTCGTCAGGGCCTGGATCGAGGATTCCAGCGCGTCCAGCCGGGCGAGGATATCGGTGACAGCCGTGGTCTGCGGCGAGGCACTGGAGCTGCCATTCGCGGGCGCAGAAATATCGGGCTCGAAATAGCGGCCGTCACCGCCCGGAAAGACCCGCCGCTGCAAGGCGCGGATTTCGGCTTCCAGCTTGCGGATGCGTGCATCGGCGTTGTCCTGAGCAAAGGCAGGCGCACCGGACGTCGCCAGCATTGCAGCCAGCGCCGCGATCATGACCGCGCGGGGTTTCGCGGGGGAATTAGGCAAAGTCATCGTCTCCCTCGTATTCAAACTCATGCTGCGACGCTGACATGGTGGCGACGAACCGTGGCTGAACCATAGCCACTGCCACCATCGCGACGCACATCTACTGGGCCGTACCCGGATTATCGCCAGTCGGGACGACCTCGTCCGCCGGGCCACCGCCACGTGCCAGCAACGCATCTGCGCTGACCGAAACGTCGCTGATGACCGTATCATCCTCTGCCAGGCGCGGTACGCTCTGGCCCCCGACCGTAATCGTGAAGGCGTCCGGGCGCCCCGTACGCACCTGCGGATCGCGCGCCGTGGCGGGGATCGTGTAGGATTCGCCCCGCTCCATCAGCGCTTCGAGCAGAACGTTCGATTCGTCTCCGTCGTAGAATCTCACCCACATTCCGTCTTCGGTCGAGGTGAAGACGACCGGGCGGCCCTCTGCGTCTTCCTGGCCTACGATCTGACCTCCGATAGCAGGCTCGTCCTGAGCAAGCAGATCCTGCTCGTCCTGAGCGGCCAGCAGCGTGTCGGAACCAGAGCCAGCGTCGAAAAACACACGCGAGAATGCGAACAGACCGGCCAGCAGGATCAAAACCGCGACAATCGAACCGAACACGAGGCCGCGCGATGGCAAGCGGGTCGGATCTTCCGTCTGCATAGTCCCGTCGCGCAGGCGTTCGGACGGGTCCTCGATGCCCAGCTGCTCGCGCACCTCGTTGACGATTTCCTCGTCATTGAGGCCAACGGCCTTGGCATAGCTGCGCGAGAATCCGATGGCATAGGTACGCCCGGGCAGCACCGCGAAATCGCCATCCTCGATCGTTTCGAGGTGGCGTTTGGGAATGCGCGTAGCCGCGCACACATCGTCGACCGACATCCCTTTTGCCTCGCGCGCGGCACGCAGCCGCTCGCCCGGGGCCGTCGGTTCGGAACTGTCAATTTCAAATCCGGCTTCGTCGTCAGCCATTACCCATCCTTAGCGCCCCCGCTGCAGGTTTTGCCGGTCTAGCGGCCTTCGCCCGCGAAGCCAACGCCCGCAATGGCTCAATTCGCGCCTTTTTTCGCACGTGCAGCAGGTTTAATCGACGTCGATGCCGCGTTCCTGCGCCCACGCCGCGATTGCAGCGCGTGTGTCAGCGGGCGGCTGCGCGACCAGTCGGTTCATCAGCGCGCCGACCTCCGCCAGGTCGATCTGGCGGATCAGTTCCTTGATTGGGCCGACCGAAACCGGCGTGATCGACAGGCGGCGGTATCCAAGCCCCAGCAGGGCGAGCGCTTCCAGCCGCCGCCCGCCCATCTCGCCGCACAGGCCCAGCCGGACCTGGTGCCCGGTGGTCGCGTCCACGATTCGTTTCAGGAACCGGAGGATCGACGGGCTCAGCCAGTCGTAACGCGCCGCAAGCTTGGGATTGGCACGATCTGCGGCCAACAGGAACTGCGTAAGGTCATTGGTGCCGACCGACAGGAAGGTGACCTTGGGCACCAGCAGATCGAGCACCTCGACCAGCGATGGCACCTCGATCATCGCGCCATATTCGATCGCTTCGGGCAGCATGATCCGTTTGTGCGATCGCAGGAATTCCTGCTGCTGCTCGAACACGGCCCGCGCGGCATCGAATTCCCAAGGCTCGGACACCATCGGGAACATCACGCGCAAGGTGCGCCCTCCGGCAGCTTCGATCAGGGCGCGTGCCTGCGCCTTGAACAGGCCTTCGCGCTCCAGCGCCAGTCGCAGGGCGCGCCAGCCCATCGCAGGGTTCTCGTCCTGAAGGCTGGTTTCGTTGGAAAGGTAAGGCACCGCCTTGTCCCCACCAATATCGACCGTGCGGAAAACGACCGGCTTGTCGCCCGCCGCCTCGAGCACGTCGCGATAGAACCGCGTCTGCTTTTCGCGTTGCGGCAGCGTGGCGGAAACGAGGAACTGGAACTCGGTACGGAACAGCCCGATCCCGTCCGCGCCGACTAGCGACAAGGTGGTCAGATCGTCCCGCAGGCCCGCATTCATCATCACCTGGATGCGCGTACCGCAGCGGGTAAACGGCTCGACATCGCGCAGTTCGGCGTAAGCCGCGCGCCGCTCTTTCGATTTCGCGAAGCGTGCTTCGAAAGCGTCGACGACGGAGGGCTGCGCCCGTACATGGGCGAGCCCCGCATCGGCATCGAGCAGCAGGTGATCGCCCTCGCCCACGACACCGCGCAAACCGCGCACGCGCCCGAGCACGGGAATGCCCATCGCGCGCGCCACGATCACGACGTGCGACGTGAGCGAGCCTTCCTCCAGCACGACGCCCTTCAGCCGCCGCCGGTCGTATTCGAGCAGCTCGGCCGGGCCGAGATTGCGCGCAATCAGGATCGCGTCGTCCTTAAGGCCCGTCTGCGCCGCAGTGCCGCTTTGCCCGGAAACGATCCGCAACAGGCGGTTTGCAAGGTCTTCCAGATCGTGCATCCGGTCGGCCAGCAGAGGATCGTCGATCTCCCGCATCCGCATGCGGGTGCGCTGCTGAACGCGCTCGATCGCGGCTTCTGCGGTCAGGCCGGCGTCGATCGCCTCGTTGATCCGACGGCTCCAGCCTTCGTCGTAGGCGAAGGCCTTGTAGGCTTTCAGGACCTCGTCGGTTTCCCCGCCAGCACCGAATTCGGCCTGCTGCGCCATCTGGTCGATCTGTTCGCGCATCCGTTCGAACGCGCGATAGACGCGCTGGCGTTCGAACTCGGTATCTTCGGCCACCACCTTGTCGATGGTGATGCGCGGCTGGTGGTAGACCGCTGTACCGCTGGAGAGCCCGGCAACCAGCGTGAGGCCGGTCAGCTGTGCGGGACCGGACCGTTCGGGCGCAGCCTCGTCGGCAGAACTCTCGTCGATCAGCCCGGCGTTCACGATCAACTCGCTCAGCACCATGGCGGTGGTCTGCAGCGCTTCGATCTCGACATCCTCGTAGCGGCGCGGATCGACATGCTGGACATTGAGCGCACCCACCGGGCGCTCGCGATAGACAATCGGCACCCCGGCAAAGCTGGAGAACTTCTCTTCCCCCGTTTCGGGGCGATACTGGAAGTCCGGGTGCGCCTTGGCCTGCGCGAGATTGAGCGTTTCGCCATTGGCGACCAACGTGCCGGTCAGCCCCTCGCCCACCGCCATGCGGGTGACGTGCACGGCGGACTGGTTGAGCCCGCGCGTGGCGGACAGCTCCAGCATCCCGCCCCGCAGCAGGTAGATCGAGCAGACTTCGCTATCCAGCGCCTCCCCCACGACCTGCACCGTGCGGTCGAGCTTGTCCTGCGCCGAAAGGCGCGTCGCCATCAGCTCATGAAGGCCTGTCAGGATTTGCCGCGCCGCTGCTGTCGCACTCATGCAAGTGCGACTAGCTTATTGCGCGGCGCAGGGGAAATGCCTTTGCGTCCTGGAGGTGTCTGGCAAGGTCAGCCGCTCGCCAGTTCCTCTTTCAGACGAAGCTTCTGCTTCTTGAGGCTACGGACGGTCGCATCATCGGGCGCAGGCTTGCGCATTTCCTCGGCAATCGCCGCGTCTAGCGTGGCATGCTTGGTTTTGAGGGCGGTGATGTGCGAAGCGTTCATATGCCTCTTCTCCTTCTTTTCGAAGCCGCTCGCCCCCTAGAATTAGGGGTGCGAGCCTCGCGGAAAGTCGATCAGGGCTTTAGCCGTGGGGCATCGGCCTGTCGGCCACCGCAAGAGAGATAAAACCACAGAATCGCATTCCTGCGAAGGGGTGTTATGAGGCGATGCGATTAACGCGGCGTATCCTGCGCCGGACCGAGAATCGGATGGCTTTCGTCGTGCACAAGGAACGGGTCAGGTGACCGAAGCGGAATTGCGCAAGCGCCTGGAACAGTTGCGGATCGAGCATCGCGATCTCGACGCCGCGATTGCTGCCCTGTCCGCGATGGACTCACCCGACCAGCTACAGATTGCCCGGCTCAAGAAGCGCAAGCTGCAACTGCGCGACCGGATTGCCGTGATCGAGGACGAGCTGATTCCCGATATCATTGCGTAGCCTTTGGTTCGGCGGCAGCCGTCCGCCCACCTCCCCACCCGGCCACCATATCGTGGGTGTACCCTTGGTGGCCGGGTGGGGAGGTGGGAGGCCGATGGCCCACACTCAAAATACGGGCGCCCGACAGGCGACAGGTGCGACTGCCACCTATGCACATTCCCGATCGCGCCGCCCCTTCCCGGGACACTTCGCGCAAGCGGCTTATCGCAATGAAGCGAATGGCTTAGGCATCACAGTCGCTATGAGGGGCACGACCGACATTACGGCGTTCATCGTCGAGGAATTGTACTGTGAAGCCAATGTTTTGGCCGATGAGGTGCGGGCAGCGTTCGCTCCGGCGGTGAGCGATCTGATGCCGGTCGACCTGCCGCTTCGGCGTGCGCTCGAGTGCGAGGGGTTGAAGACGACCACGCGAATCATGCACGTGCTTGCGTGGCTGCTCAATCACCGCGCTTACCTTGCCGGGCAATTGAGCGAACAGCAGTGGGAAA
The DNA here is from genome assembly GCF_964222115.1 of Alteriqipengyuania sp. Lineage (NCBI taxonomy): Bacteria > Pseudomonadati > Pseudomonadota > Alphaproteobacteria > Sphingomonadales > Erythrobacteraceae > Alteriqipengyuania > Alteriqipengyuania sp. The sequence goes on along the minus strand of NZ_CAXQBM010000064.1, from coordinate 17,821 downwards.
GGCATACGCATTTGCCGCCCGACCGTGCCCCGGCAGCGGAAATGATGGACCTGCTCGACCTGCCGACCCAGGCGCTGGTCGCAGAGACCCAGCGCCTGCATGCGCGCGTTGCCCGGATCGACCGCGAATACCGCGCGCGACGCGCCGCAGCCTCGCGCACAATCGGCTCGCTCCACCAGCGGCTCGACCGGATTTACGCGCAAGGGTAGTTCAGGCGGCTGCCAGAGCCTTGGCCCAGCGCGCCAGACGTTCGGACCGCACGGCCTCGTCCATCTGCGGCTCGAACCGGTCCACCTCGCCGCGCATGGCCTCGCTCGCCGACTTGAGATCGTCGAACCAGCCGATGCCGGTCGCCGCAGCGACCGCTGCCCCAAGCGCGGTGGTTTCGACGAATTGCGGCCGTTCGACGGGGAGGTTCAGGATGTCGGCAATGTCCTGAGCCAGCCAGTCGTTCGCGCTCATCCCGCCATCGATCCTCAGGCACTCCCACTTCGCGCCATCATTGGCGTAGGCTGTCGCCAGGTCATGCGTCTGGTACGCCATTGATTCGAGGGCAGCGCGCACGATCTGGGCCTTGCCGCTGGCGAAGCTGAGCCCGGTGATGACGCCACGCGCCTCCGCCCGCCAGTGCGGAGCGCCCAGCCCCGCCAGTGCTGGCACGATCACCACCTCGCCAGAGGTCTCAATCGACCGGGCAAGCGCTTCGGTTTCAGCCGCATCAGTGATGAGACCCAGCGAATCGCGCAACCACTGGATCAGGCTGCCTGCGACGAAAACAGACCCTTCAATGGCATAGGTGCGCTTGCCTTCGACCTGGGTGAGGACGGTGGAGAGAAGGCGATGCTCCGAATGCGGGATGTCCGAGCCATGGTTGGCAAGGATGAAGGCGCCGGTCCCGTATGTCGCCTTGGTTTCGCCCTCGCTGAGGCACCCCTGCCCGATGGTCGCCGCCTGTTGGTCACCCACCAGCCCGCAAATCGGGATCGCGCGCCCGAGCAGGTCCGGCGCCGTCTCGGCCAGCATCCCGTGCGTATCGACCACGCGTGGCAGAGCCTCGAACGGAACGCCGAACAGGTCGCACAAATCTGTGCTGAACCCCGCCCCACCCAGCGGGAGCAGCAGCGTGCGGCTGGCATTGCTCGCATCGCTGATATGATCGCCGCCCGAAAGCTTGGCGACCAGCCAGCTCTCGATCGTTCCGAACGCCAGCCGTCCGGTGTACGCCGCATCGCGGACTTCGGGCACATGGTCGAGCAACCACCGCATTTTGGTGGCGGAGAAATAGGGATCGAGCAGCAGGCCCGTCTGCCGGTGGACATCCGCTTCGTGCCCGGCATCGCGCAATTGGGTACAGGCCTGCGCGGTACGTCGATCCTGCCACACTATCGCACGCGCCAACGGCTCCAGCGTCTCACGATCCCACGCGACCACTGTTTCGCGCTGGTTGGTAATCCCGATAGCGGCAACCCGGTCCGCTCCATGATCGCCCAGCACCTTTCGCACGCAATCGAGCGTCGCCTGCCAGATTTCCTGTGCGTCGTGCTCCACCCAGCCGGGATGCGGGAAATGCTGCGTAATCTCCGCCTGCGCGGTAGCCGCGACCGCTCCGTCGCGCCCGAACAGCATGGCACGGGTCGATGTCGTTCCCGCATCGATAACCAGGATTTGGTCGCTCAAAGCCGCCCTCTCTCGTTCTGTCCGACGTGACATGCGCCAGTGGCAGCCCCATATGCAAGGCGATGGTCGATATTCCGCCCCGCCCGTGGCCCACAGGCACGCCCGAACACGCCGAGCCGCTGGTGACGCGCGTGCTCGCACCCAACCCTTCGCCCTACACCTATACCGGCACCCAGACCTATCTGGTCGGGAATGGCGCGGATCGTGCGGTGATCGATCCGGGGCCGGACGAGGCACAGCACCTCGACGCGATCATGGCCGCAGCCGGGGAAGCGCGGATCAGCACCATCCTGTGTACCCACACGCACCGCGACCATTCGCCCGGTGCCGGGCCGCTCGCCGAACGGACCGGCGCCCCGGTGATGGGCTGCGCCAAGCTGGTGATCGCGGACAATGGCCCACGCGCAGACGAAGCTTTCGACACGACTTACGAGCCAGAGCGCGTGCTGGAGGATGGCGAGGCGGTATCGGGCGACGGCTGGACGCTGCGCGCGGTCCATACGCCGGGTCATACCTCCAACCATCTGTGCTTCGCGTTGGAAGAAAGCGGTGCGCTGTTCACAGGCGATCACGTGATGGGCTGGTCGACCAGCGTGATCGTGCCGCCCGATGGCAACATGGCCGATTATCTGGACAGCTTGCAGAAGCTGTATGATCGCGAGGACAGCGTCTATTATCCCGCGCACGGAGCACCGGTCACCAAACCCCGGCAACTGGTCCGGTCGATGATCGGCCACCGCCGCCAGCGCGAGCGGCAGATCCTCAAGATCCTCCGCGAAAGCCCGAAGAGTCTGCCCCAGTTCATCCCCATCATGTACAAGGGGCTGGACCCGCGGCTCGAAAAAGCGGCGCAGTTATCGGTCCACGCGCACCTGATCGATCTGGAACACCGTTCGCTGGTGACGCGTTCAGGGGATAGATGGGCCGCCCTGTAATGGAGACGAACCGAAATGACTGACGACGTCCAGCGCAAGCCGAGACCGCAATTCCTGCCGTGGTTTTTGGTCATCCTGCTGATCGCCGCAATCGCATGGATCGGCTGGCGGACATACGGCCCGAACCGTATGGGCGACCCGATCGGGACCACTCTGGTCTCGTTCGAGAAGCAGAACCGGCTGGTCGTATTCACCGCCGAATTCGCGCCGGTGGTGGCGAGCAAGGACAGCCGCTTTTTCGGCGCGCTGAAAAGCCGCCAGGTCGCGGTCATCCCTGCCCGGGTCGACTATTCGGTCGACCTGTCGAAGATGGATCGCTCACGCCTGTCGTGGAATGCCGAAACGCAAACCATGGGCGTGCGCCTCCCCGCGCTCGAACTGAGCAAGCCCAACCTCGACGAGGCCCGCGCCAGGTACATGCGCGAAGGCATCTGGATCACGCGCGATGCGGAGGACGATCTCAGCCGCAACAACACGCAAATTGCCGAGCGGGAGGCGCTGGAAAGCGCGCGCGGGCCTGCCCTGATGGAGCTTGCCCGCAATTCCGCCCGCTCGGCCGTGCAGCAGAATATTGCCGTACCGCTGGCCGCTGCGGGCTATCGCGGCATCACGGTCGACGTCAGCTTCGACGGCGATTCAGGCGGCGCGCTGGAGGGCAGGCAGCCCGCAACCGCAATCGAGAAATCGAAGACCGGCACCATCTAGGGCGATCCCGGGCAGCTTCAGCGGGTCCGGAGGATCATCGCCATCCGCACGAGGCAGAACAGCGCATAGGCCGCCGAGAAGATCACCTGGCTGATCGAGCCCTGCGTCCAGCCATACAGGCCCCAAAGCACGGTGCTCGCCCCTGCGACCAGCAGCGTTGTCAGGTGGGTCTGCGCGAACCGCGATGCCATGAAAATCAGCGTACCGCCGAGGCCCAAGAGGTCGTCCGGGCCGCTCCATGCCAGTGCGGTGGCTATTGTGGCGCCGGCTCCCACCAGCACGAGGGGTGCCTTCCTCTCCGGCCAGCGCAGCGCCACCGCATCGGCGGCGAGGTAAGACAGGCTCAGCAAGGCGCCCGACAGCGCATCCAGCAGGACATAATGTGCTGCGATCGGCACCATCGCCGCGGCATGCGACCAGAGGTATCGACTTCTATCACGGGCCAGCGGCGACAGCGCAAAAACGAGGTAGCCGAGAAATCCTATGATATTGGCGAGGACTATGGTGTCCGTGGTGACTTGCAATCGGCGTCCTCAAGCAGGTTCTGGATATAGGCGGTCGCCGGCACCCAGCTCGGTATCTCGGACGGGTCCCCGGTTTCGCAAATTCGCGTGCGCAGCTCGTGCAGGAAGTCGTCGTAATATTTGAACGAATTGCAGAACAGTTCGGCGAACAGCTTCTTGTCTATCAGGTGCGTGATGATCATGCGATGGGCGCGTACCCAAAAATACATGAACGATGTCAGCGCCTCGTGTTCGGTAAAATTCTCGGTCGAACTCTCGACGAAGAAATGCTGCTCCATCGCCGATAGACTGCGATGTTTTTCAGGGATCAGCGCGTGCCAGGCTTCGACCGGGTCTTCGACCTTTCCCTGCCACCCCACAAGGATTGCCTCGATATATTCCTCGCGTGCCGGTCCCTCCAGCGCGGCCAGCTTGCGATGGATACAGAATACGGGGTGCACGACCCGCCGGTAATGGTCTGCGTTGTAGAAATCGTCATACAGATCGCTGGTCCGCGTCCGGCGTGTCCGCACGATCTGGATGCGCGCCATGACGATCGTGAAGAAGGCCATCCCGAGGCCAACGATGATTTCGAGATCGAACTGCCTGAGAACCGCGAATAGATTATCCAAAACTCATCCCCCCTTCTCGCGACTATGACGGAGGCGCAGGACGCGTTTCAACCCTTGTGCCGGCAATATGGAACGCCGTGCATCGGATGTTGCACGGAACACACTCGCCCGCCCGGCCATTCGGTCTATAAGCGCGCCAACAAGAACAATCGGGGCACCCGAAATGACCGACCAGACACGCCCGCCGACCGGCGAAGACCTGCTCGCCGAGATCGATCGCCTGCGCAAGGAGCGCAACGCGGTGATCCTGGCGCATTACTACCAGAAGCCGGAAATCCAGGACCTTGCCGATTTCGTAGGCGATTCCCTGCAACTCTCGCAGATGGCGGCGGAAACCGATGCCGACGTGATCGCCTTCTGCGGCGTGAAGTTCATGGCCGACACCGCGAAGATCCTCAGCCCCGAAAAAATCGTGGTGCTGCCCGATATGGACGCGGGCTGTTCGCTGGAAGACAGCTGCCCGCCTGAAAAGTTCAAGGCATTTCGCGAGGCGCACCCCGATCACATCGCACTGACCTACATCAACTGCTCGACCGAGGTGAAAGCGCTATCGGACGTGATCGTGACCAGTTCCAGCGCGGAAACGATCCTGCAGCAAATCCCGAAGGACCAGCCGATAATCTTCGGGCCCGACCGGCATCTGGGCGGCTATCTCAGCCGCAAGTTCGACCGCGAGATGCTGCTTTGGCCGGGCGTGTGCATCGTGCACGAGGCCTTCAGCGAAACCGAGCTGCTCAAGCTGAAAGCCCAGCACCCCGGCGCGCCGATTGCAGCGCACCCCGAATGCCCGCCCGCGATCATCGATCATGCCGACTATGTCGGATCGACCAGCGGCATCCTGCAATTCGCCGAAACCTTCGAAGGCGACAAGCTGATCGTCGCGACAGAGCCGCACATCATCCACCAGATGGAAAAGGCGCTGCCGGACAAGACCTTCATCGGTGCGCCGGGCGCGGACGGCAATTGCAACTGCAATATCTGCCCTTACATGGCGCTCAACACGCTGGAGAAGCTCTACACCGCGCTGCGCGATCTGGAGCCGCGGATCGAGATCGAGGAAGGCCTGCGCATCCAGGCCAAGCAGAGCCTCGACAAAATGCTGGAAATGGCCAGCGGCACGATTGGGCAAGGCGATCTCAGCAAGATCGACTGACCTGATCGCCGACGAAAACGAAAAAAGGCCGGGGCGAACCACCACCCCGGCCTTCTTCATGGAATCGTCAGGGAGACGATCCGATATTTGTTCTCTTATGACCTACGGCGCGCGACGCAAGCCCGGCCCGCCGGTGTTGGGCTTTTCGGGCGCAGGCGCCATAGCATCGGCCGCCGGCATATAGCCTTCGAATGCGCTACGACGAAGCACGAAGCGAGCAAGGATCAGGCCGAACACAAGCTTGGTCATGATGTCTGCCAAGGCGTAGATGCCCTGGCGTGCCACGACGATCTCGGCAGTCGTGCCCAACTGCGGCAGCGCATAGGCGAGCGGATACAGCCCCCAGGTCGCGAGAAAAAACCACCACAGGTTGTTGGGCCACGGCTTCAGGATGTCGGGCGTATTGTTCATCCCGGCGATCAGCGTCTGGCGCACTTCCAGGATCAGCCATAGGAAGAAAATCGACGAGATCACGCCCCACAGGTTGAGGTGCGAGAAATCGCCCACAGCGCCGAACTGGCCGTAAAGACCGGTCCAGATCATCAGCACGCCGGGAACCGCCATCCGCCACGAGCGACGCTGTACGTCGGACTGGCGCAGGCCCATCGCGATGGCCAGCTGGGTCAGCAGGATCGGCACCGTGATCGTCCAGTTGCCGAAGCGATAGGCGTTGCTGAAAATCTCGCTTTCAACCTGTGGGCGGTAAACGCCATCCACGAAGGCGTAGCTGCGTTCCCACAGCGAAAATTCCTGCAGCAGGCTCAGTCCGGCGCTGGCCATCACAACGGCCGAGAGGATCGGCACCAGCCGGTAACGCGGCGCGAGACTCTGGGCGCTCATCAGGAAAAACAGGATGAAGGCAAAGAAGGCACCATAGCTGACCATCAGGATCAACGCGCCGAGCTGGTACTGCTGGCTCGTCAGCGTGACGAGGTTTTCGATACTCGTGATCGCAGTATCGGCCTGCGCAATGGGGGCATCGATAACCGTATTGTCGGTAATGGGGGCAGCCATGAACGTCCTTTCAGAGGCGGAAAACGACCGGTCTCCACCACGCGCATGGCTATTCGCAGGAACCGCAGGCATGTGCAATTGCGGTAAGGATAATGTGCGCATCTGCGTTTCGTCGCGAGACAAAGCGAGGCGCAGAACCTAATGCGGGCACCGAAACACGGGGGCACCGTTCGACGATGATGGCAAAGCTGCGCAAATACTGGAGCGACATCAACGCGAGCTACTGGTTCTTCCCCGCCCTGTTCGCGATTCTCGCGCTTCTGCTTGCCACCACAACCATAGAGATGGACCGCCGCGGACTGACCGACTGGGTTGGCAATCTGAACTGGCTCGAACCGGCACGGCCAGAGGGGGCCAGCAACATGCTGTCCGTCATAGCCGGGTCGATGATCGGCGTCGCATCGACGGTCTTCTCCATCACGATCGCAGCCGTCGCCTACGCAAGCGGCAACTATGGGCCCCGGCTGCTGACAAACTTCATGGAAGATCGCGGCAATCAGGTGAGCCTGGCGACGTTCATCGGCACCTTCGTCTATGCGATCACTGTGCTGCGCTCCGTTCGTATGCCGGAAGAAGCCGGAATGCTGGTGGAGAGCGGAGGCATGCAGGGTTTCGTACCGCAGCTATCGCTGATGATCGCCTATGTGCTGATGGCCATATCGGTTATGGTGCTGGTCTATTTCCTGAACCACGTCCCCTCCTCGATCCGCATCAACGCCGTGCTCGAAGGGATCGGGCGAAGACTGCTCAGGGCGATCAGGCAGAATTTCGAAGCGCCCATGAAGGAACGGGTGGAACGCGACGAACCGGAAGGCCAGCCCGTGCTTGCAGCCGGTTCGGGATACATCCAGGTGATCGACTGGCAGCAATTGCTGAAGGTCACCCGCGCGAGCGGTGCCGAACTGCAAATGGCGGTACGGACCGGCGATTTCGTCCACCCTTCGGTCCCGATCGGATACTGGTCCGGAAAACCGCATGATGGTTGCGACGATGACGTGCGCGATTGCCTCGCGCTGGGTGAAGCGCGCACTCCCACGCAGGACCTGCATTTCATGATCGACGAACTGGTCGAGATCGGACTGCGCGCACTGTCACCGGGCATAAATGATCCATTCACTGCTATTTCGGCGCTGCACTGGATCGGAGCTGCAACCGCCGAACTGGGGCAACGCACGCTGACCTCTCCGGTCGAGACCGAAGACGATGACGACTGCCCGCTTCGTCCGCTCGCAGACGATTTCAAGCATTATGTCACACGCGGCTTCGGATCGATCCGCTCCGCCGTTGCGACCAGCCCGGCAGCGGCGACGGTCATGTTCGAAACGCTGGAAGGGGCGGCGACAACCATCGAAGACCCTGAGCGGCAGAAGGTGATACGCGACCAAGCCGACCAGTTGATGCGACAGGCCGGTATCAATCTGGCCGGGCCCGATCTCGACCAGGTGGAAGCACGTTTCGCCCTCTTCCAGCGCCGGATGCGCACCCACCCCGGATGACGATCATCGCGCCGGCGCCCGCGCCCTCGCAACGGCTAGTGCGGCGCCCACCATTGCCATCCCGGCAAGATCGAGCGGCCCCAGCGCCTCGCCAAAAACCAGCCAGCCATACAGCGCGGCTACGGCAGGCTGGGTTAGAAGCGCGAGGCCGATAATCATCGGCGGGAAAGCCCGTAGCGCGAACACCAGCAGGCCCTGCCCCACGACCTGGCTCAGCAGTGCGAGCACCACCAGAGGCGTCCAGTCGGTCGGCCATACCGGCTCCCCCCTCCCTAGCGCCACCAGCAACAGCGCTGGCGCAGCCACCAGGCACACTCTTGCCAGCAGGCTCCAGCTCCCCAGCGCCCTGCGCGCATCCTGCAGGCACAAGAGGTAGACGGCATAGAGCAGCCCCGCCGCGATGCAGAACAGGTCGCCGATCAGCGTGCTTGCGCTGATGTCCGCGCTCCGACCGAGGAGGATCGCCGATCCGCCCAAGGCGAGGACGATCGCGATCCACTCGCTGCGGGCGGGCATGGTCCGGGCGACGGCCAAACCCCAGAACAGCAGGACGATGCTGCCCGCATTGCCGAACAGCGTCGAATTGCCGAGCCGGGTCAGCTCGATCCCCACATGCCAGCTGGCAAGATCGAATGCGAAAGCCATGGCCCCCAGAGCCACGAGCCAGGCGACACGGCGTGGTACGCCGAACACCGGCTCTCCGGCACGCTTGGCAATCAGCCAGATCAGCGGCAATGCCAGCGCCAACCGCCAGAACCCGGCTGCAACCGGGCCACTATCCGCCAGCCGCACCGACCACGGCCCCAGCGCGAGTGCGATATTGCCTGCGATCAGCGCAGCCCAGTGCCACGTCGTGGGGTGCTGGGCCGCAGGATTGCTTTGCCCCTGTGTAGGCGATCTTTCGTGCGCGTCGGTTGCTGTGGTCATCGCCTGCCCCTACCTGCGCTTTTCAAATTCGGGTCAACCAAAATCGGGAGACGCACCCAAATGCACGAAGCCCTGTTCCAGCCCCTGCGCCTCGGCGCGATCACCGCGCCCAACCGGATCCTGATGGCTCCGCTGACACGCGGGCGGGCAACCCCGCCGAATTTCGTGCCCAATGAGATGATGGAGACCTACTACCGCCAGCGTGCCAGCGCAGGGCTGATCATCAGCGAGGCGACCGGGATCAGCGTGGAAGGGCTCGGCTGGCCCAATGCGCCGGGTATCTGGAGCGAAGAGCAGACCGAAGCGTGGAAGCCGATCACTAATGGTGTGCACGAGGAAGGCGGGCGGATCGTCCTGCAGATGTGGCACATGGGGCGCATCGTGCACCCCGATTTCCTCGGCGGCGAACCGCCCGTCTCGGCCAGCGCCACGACCGCGCCCGGCCATGCGCACACGCCGACCGGCCGGAAGGACTACGAGCAAGCGCGCGCGCTGGGCGTCGATGAGATCAAGCGCGTGGTCGAAGACTATCGCAAGGCTGCCGAGAACGCGAAGGAAGCGGGCTTCGATGGCGTGCAACTGCATGGCGCGAATGGCTACCTCATCGACCAGTTTCTGCGCCGCAGCACCAACCTGCGCGAGGATGAATATGGCGGATCGGCGCAAAACCGCGCTCGCCTGCTGGGCGAAGTCCTCGATGCGCTGATCGACGTCTGGGGTGCGGACCGCGTGGGACTGCGCCTGTCACCCAATGGCGAGACCCAGGGCGCGGACGATCCCGATCCGGCAGAGACCTTTGGTGCGGCGACGCAGGTCGCACAGGATCGCGGCATCGCCTTCCTCGAATTGCGGCAGCCCGGCCCCGAGGGTACCTTTGGTAGCACCGAGGTCCCCCAGCAGGACGCTCATATCCGCAGCATCTACAAAGGGCCGCTAATCCTCAACAGCGACTACGGCCCGCAGGATGCGGCGCAGGATGTCGAGAGCGGGCGTGCCGACGCAATCAGCTTCGGGCGGCCCTTCATCTCCAACCCGGACCTGCCCGCGCGCATCGCCAAGGGGGCCGCACTGGCGGAAAACGTCAATGTTCCCCAGAGCTGGTACCTGCCGGGCCCGGCAGGCTATATCGACTATCCGAAGCTGGAAGAGGAAGCAGCAACCGCATGATGCCGCAGCGGGGCGATGCTATTCGGCGTCGTCCCCGCTTGCATCATCGCTGCCCGATTTGCCGTTCCCGCCGCGACGTGGGGACTGCGATTTGACCTCGGCGGTCGGCAGCATTGCATCGCTGATCGTGCCGCCGCGCACTTCGCCCTGCGGGCCCGCAGCCTCATCGGTGTCGCTTGTTGCCCGTTTCTCGTCTCCGCAGGCGACAAGAACCAGGGCAAGGGCAGGCAGGGCATGAGCAAGGCGGGTCATCGGGCGTCCTGTATCTGAAGCGCATCGAGAAAGGCCGGGGCGCTGGCGCGCAATGCCTCATCCCACGCCTCCGGCGCAAGATCGATCCCCAGGTCGGCGAGGCTAGTGACACCGAATTCATCGATCCCGCACGGAACGATGCCAGTGAAGTGGGAGAGATCGGGCGCGAGATTCACCGCAAAACCGTGCATCGTCACCCAACGGCGCACGCGTACGCCGATCGCACCGATCTTCGCCTCGCGCCCGTCCGGTTCATTGGTCCAGATGCCGACCCGTTCGGGCACGGTCCAGCATTCGACCCCATACCCAGCCAGCGCGTCCACCACCCAGCCCTCCAGCGCATGGACGAACCGCCGCACGTCCTTGCCGCGCTCTCGCAGGTTGATCAGCACGTAGGTCACTCGCTGGCCGGGCCCGTGATAGGTGTAGCGCCCTCCCCGCCCGGCTTCGATCACCTCAAACCGCGGATCGAGCAGTTCGCCAGCAGCCGCACTTGTACCCGCCGTGTAGACCGGCGGGTGCTCCAGCTGCCAGATCAGTTCGCGCGCATCGCCCGCCTGGATCGCAACATTGCGCGCCTCCATCGCCGCCAATGCCTCGCGATAGGGCACCGGCTGTGCGGCGACGCGCCATTCGATCTGTTCAATTCCGGGCATTTTCGTTTGCGTGGCGCAAGGCAGAGCGCTTATCAAGTGGCCAAGTTTGAGGGGATCACAATGAAGCTCGATATGAATCGCGCATGGACCGAAGCGCTCAGCCTGATCCAAGGCAATTTCGGTGTGGTTGCGGCCGTGGCAGGTGTGTTCTTCTTTCTGCCCTATCTTGCCTTCGCGTTGCTGATGCCCGAGGCAAACAACTTCGCGATAGACAGCAATTCAGAAGATCCCAGCGCCGCGTTCGATCAGATCATGGCGTTCTACGGAGAAATCTGGTGGATCATGCTGCTTCTGATGGTGGCACAAACAGTCGGCACGTTGGCCCTGCTGGCGCTGCTGCGTGCGGACAACCGCCCGACTGTTGGACAGGCCATTGCGGTGGGAGCGATCGGCTTCCTCACCTCGATCGCTGCGACACTCCTCTTCTATATCGGCTTCGGCATCATCGGCGGCATCGTGATGGGAATTGCCATCGCGACCGAGATAACCGCGCTGGCGGTGATCCTGAGCATCTTGCTGTTCGTCGTGTTCGTTTACGTAGCTGTGAAGATTTCGCTTATTGCGCCAGTTATCGCGATCGAAAAAGTCTATAATCCGTTCACCGCCCTGCTACGATCCTGGCGGCTGACCAAGGGCAATTCGGTTCGGCTTTTCGCATTCTACCTGCTGCTTTTCATCGCCCTGATCGTGGTCAGCGGAGTGATCAACTTGATCGTGATGTTGGTCTTCGGCCTGATGGGGCAGGAAATCATGATGGTCGGCACCGGTCTCGTCAATTCGGCCGTCAATGCAGTCGTTATCGTCCTGATGCTGGGCATTCTCGCCGCCGTTCACCGGCAACTCGCAGGGCCGGACACCGACGCGGTGAGCGAAACCTTCGAGTAACGCCCGGGACAATACCGGGACCGATTGCCAGTCATCGCCGCGCGGCCTAGCGTCGCGGGGCGATGGCGGATGCTCCCGAACCCGTAACCCGGTCCATTCCCGAAGGCGCCCATTCGGGCATTTCGCGAGAGCGGCTCGCGCTGCTGTTCACCGTCATGCTGGTGACCGCGGCGGGCAACACCGCGATGCAATCGGTGATGCCCTCCATCGGAACCGCAATGGGCGTGGCCGATGTCTGGATCAGCCTGGCCTACAGCTGGTCCGCACTGCTGTGGGTGCTGTTCGCTCCGTTCTGGGCCCGGCGATCCGACCGGCGGGGGCGCAAATCCATGATGGCGCTGGGCCTGTTCGGCTTCGCGCTCTCGATGTGCCTGTGCGGCATTGTCTTGTGGATCGGTCTTGCCGGGCTCATCCCCGCATTGGCCACGCTGCTGCTCTTCGCCCTGTGCCGTTCGCTGTTCGGGCTGCTGGGATCCGCCGCGCCCCCCGCCGTGCAGGCCTATGTCGCAAGCCGCACCCCGCGCGAGAAGCGGACCGAGGCGCTTTCGCTGATCTCGTCGAGCTTCGGGCTCGGCACGGTGATCGGCCCTGCCCTCGCCCCGCTGCTGATCTTCCCGGTCGCCGGGCTGACGGGTCCATTCTTTGCCTTTGCGGCAATCAGTATCGCTGCGCTGATCGCATTGCGGCTGAGACTGCCGAACGATGAGCCGCGCTTCGAGGCGCGTGGTCTCGCCTTCGATGCGCCATATGGCGGCAGCGGTGCCGGGCGCCATGCCAGCGATGAAGAGGACGAGGACGCGGACGATGCTCCCCCACCGAGAATGGGCCAGCAGCTGACCGCCGAAGCATCGCTCGCGCCCGACCTCAAGTGGACCGATCCTCGCATTCGCCCGTGGCTGCTTTCCGGCCTTCTGGGAGGCCATGCACAGGCGATGATGCTAGGTATTGCAGGCTTCCTGGTGCTCGACAGGCTGGGCTTGCGCGATGACCCGACCGCCGGTGCAGGCCCGGTCAGCATCGTGCTGATGATGGGCGCAGTGGCGACCCTGCTGGCACAATGGGGCCTCATCCCGGTGATGCACCTTGGCCCGCGCATATCGACGCTATCCGGGATGGTGTTGGGCGTGGTGGGCGCAGTCGTGTTCGGCACCGCGACCGAATTGCACGGCATCGCACTGGGCTTTGCGATTGCCTCGCTGGGTTTCGGCCTGTTTCGCCCCGGTTTCACTGCCGGAGCGTCCCTGTCGGTCAGTCGACCAGAGCAGGGGCAGGTGTCCGGCAAGGTCGCAAGCATCAACGGCGCGAGCTACGTCTACGCGCCGGCTCTCGGCGTATGGCTATACGGCCATAGCGACTGGCTGGGCTTTGCCGCGATCATCGGCTTTTGCATTGCGGTGATGGTAATCGGGTGGACGCGGCTCGATAGCGATACAGTGCTGATGGCGCGGGCCGAGGATTAAGCGGCAAGCTTGCGGGCTCCCCTTCTCCTCCCCCTAGAGGGGGAGGCTGGGTGGGGGTGTACCGAGGTCGCTGGGGCCGAGCCCCCACCCCCAACCCCTCCCCCAAGGGAGGGGAGCATCTAAAGTATTTCCAGAACCTTGTCCTGCGGGCGGCACAGGCGCACGCCTTTTTCTGTCTCGACCAGCGGGCGCTCGATCAGGATCGGATCCGCCACCATCGCGTCGAGGATCGTGTCGGCATCCGCGTCCGGCAGGCCGCGATCTTCGGCATCGGTGCCGCGCAGGCGCAGGCCCTCGGCGGGCGCGATCCCGGCAGACCCGTATAGCTCCGCCAGCTTCTCGCGGGTCGGAGGGTCTTTGAGATATTCGACCACGGTCAGATCGACACTGCTGAGGTTTTCCAGAATGGCGAGCGTCTTGCGCGACGTTCCGCATTTCGGGTTGTGCCAGATGGTGGCTTTCATCGTCGTTTGGCTCCAGTTTTCTATTCGGTCCGGGCCGCTTCAGGCCGCAGCGCCGGTACATCGCGTGCCGCCTCTTCCGGCGAGACAGAAGGCGGTGGAGCGGCTTCGATGGCTGCTGCTCCGCTTGCCGATTCGGCCGCGCGGGTGATCGCGCGCGTCAGCCGCGGATAGACCCCGCAGCGACAGATATTGGGGATCGCCTCGTTCATATCTTCGCGCGAAGGGGCCGGATTGCTTTCCAGCAAGGCCGCCGCGGCGATGGCTATTCCGGGCGTGCAGAAGCCGCACTGGATCGCCTGTTCCGCCACCAGCGCCTGCTGTACGGGATGCGATCGGTCGCGCGAGAGCCCTTCGATCGTCGTGATGAGCCGTCCTTCGGCTTCGGCAATGGTGACGAGGCAGGAACGCAGCGCGACCCCATCGACCAGCACCATGCACGCGCCGCAATCGCCGGTGCCGCACCCGTATTTCGTGCCCGTCAGGTTGCTCGCATCGCGAAGGGCCCACAGCAGCGGGGTCTCCGGATCGAGCAGGTATTGGACCGGGCGGTTGTTCACCGTCATTCTCGTCACAGGCGCAACACCCTAATCCGCATAGAATTCGACGAAATGGCACCGCTCGCACCGGAAGGCGCGCAGCGGCTTGAGCGCCTTCTTGTTGTACTTCACGTTGCCGGTCCAACCAGTAGTAGGCGCCCCTTCGTGCCAGCGCGCTGGCTTGTACTCCCCATATCCCATGTCGAGCACGAAACCTTCGGCACTACGCCCGCCGCACTTGCCGCAATGGCGCGCCTCGGCAGGGGTTTGTTCGGTCACTGTTGCCAGCTGTCGTCGATCCGCGTGGCCTTGCGCTTCCACGCTTCGAAATCGAACAGGCCAGCCCCGCCCTGGCTGGTCATCTGCGTGAGGTCGCGCTGGTGAACGGCCAGCACATCGTCATCCACCAGCGTCGGCTCGCCCATGCTCAGCGTCGCAACCTGGATTTCGCACGCGCGCTGCAGCGCCCACATCTGCACGAACATTTCGGGGATCGTCCGCCCCATCACGACGGGTCCATGATTGCGCAGCAACAGGATCGATTTGTCGCCGAGATTTTCGACCAGCCGGTCGCCTTCCTCGGCCCGCACCGTCACGCCCTCGAAATCGTGGTAGCCGACCTGGTTGATGAAGTTGCAGGCGTAGAAATTGGTGGGGAGCAGGCCGTCCTTATGGCTGCACACCGCCATCGTCTCGGTCGTGTGGACATGGCAGATCGCGTTTGCCCGGCCACCCAGATGCTTGTGGAAATGGGCGTGCTGCGTGAAGCCCGCCTTGTTCACCATGTAGGGCGAACCGCCGATGTTATTGCCTTCGACATCGATCTTGACGAGGTTGGATGCGGTCACCTCCTCGTAAAGCAGGCCGAAGGGGTTGATCAGGAAAGCGCCCTCTTCCCCCGGCACCGCCAGCGAAATGTGGTTGTAGATCGACTCCGACCAGCCGAGCAGGTCGAAGATGCGGTAGCAGGCAGCAAGGTCGAGCCGCGCCTGCCATTCTTCCTTCGAACATTCGTAATCGAGCTTCGCCTGCGTCGCCATCCCGGCCTCTCCTTGATTTCAATTTGCCACCGAAGATAGAACATCGGGGGGCTGGCACACAAGCATGCCGATTTGGCGCTTTAGCTTGTGCCGGGTTCGGTCTACCGCCCCGCGCAATGAGCCAACACGCCAAGCTGACGCGCGGGAGCATTCCGGGCCATCTCGTAAAGCAGACCCTCCCGATGATCGTCGGCGTGGCCGCGATCATGTCTATCAGCCTGATCGATGCCTTTTTCATCGGCCAGCTGGGGCCGGACCCGCTGGCCGCGATCAGCTTCATCTTCCCGATCACCGTCGCGCTGACCAGCCTGGGCGTGGGCGTGATGGTGGGCATCAACTCGGTCGTCGCGCGGTCATTAGGCGCAGGCGACCATGACCAGGCAGGACGGCGGGCCAACCTGGGTGTCGTGTTCGCAGCTGTCGTCGGAGTGACCCTCGGTGTGGCGCTCTGGCTGCTCCAGGAACCGCTGTTCCGCCTGATGAATGCACCCGAGCACCTCCTGCCGCTGATCCGCGACTACATGGAGCCATTCGCCCTCGCCTTTCCGCTCCTCCTCATCCTCATGGGCTTTAACGGCGTGCTCCGCGGCCAGGGCGAAGCGAACATGAGCAGCTTCATCAACATCGTCTACGCGGCAGTGAACTGGGTGCTCGACCCGATCCTGATCATCGGGGCGTTCGGGTTCGAAGGCATGGGTATCGCGGGCGCGGCATGGGCGACGCTGGCCGGGTGGGCGATTGCCGTGATGCTGGCTGTGGTGCTGGTCGGGCGAACCCACCTGCCGTTCCGCCCGACGCTGATCCGCGAATGCGACAACCCGCGCGAACCGGTGATGGCGATTGTCCGGGTTGCAGGCCCCGCTTCGTTCTCCAACGCGATCAACCCTATCGGGCTCTCCGTCCTGACAGCGTTGATTGCACTGGAGGGGCAGGCCGCAGTTGCCGCCTTCGGTGCCGCCGGCCGGCTCCAGAGCTTTGCGGTGGTGCCGCTGCTCGCGCTGTCCGGCTCGATCGGGGCCATCGTCGGCCAGAACTGGGGCGCCAACCAGCCGGATCGGGCGCGCAAGGCGGCGCAGGGCGCAGGGCTGTTCTGCATCGTCTACGGGCTGGTCGTTGCAGTCGCGCTGGTCGCGGCGGCGCAGTGGTTCGCGGGCTTCTTCACCGACGAGCCACGCATCGTGCGCCAGTTCGCGCGCTATCTGGAGATCGCTGCATGGGGCTATGCCGGATTCGGCCTGCTGATCGTGGGCAACGGCATCCTCAACGCGGTCGACAAGGCGAGCCTTGCTCTCGCACAAAGCTGCGCGCGCGTATTCCTTGTCATGCTGCCCTTCGGCTGGCTGCTGCGACCCTTGTGGAACTCCGATGCGATCTACGCCGCAGAACTCGCCGCGAACGTGATCGGCGGGCTGGTAGCAGTGCTTATCGTGCGCAAGGTGCTGGGCGGGCGACCCAAACATTCCGCAAAGCCGGAAGCATCCGCGGGCGAGACGAGCGTAAGTTGACCTGACCATCGAGCGCACCCGATGCCAGGCTCTCGTGGGCCATGCTCGTGTAGGAAAACCCGCAGGGTAGCGCTATGCTGGCAATAATGAGCCCCGAAATCGCCATTTTCGTCCGCTGGCCCGAACCCGGCAAGGCCAAGACGCGGTTGATCCCGGCGCTGGGGGCCGAAGGTGCAGCCGCCCTCTACCGCAAGTTGCTGGAAATGACGGTGCGTGAGGCGCGGATAAGCGGCCTCCCCTTCCACCTGCGGGTCACCGGAGCGGAGCCCGCCCGGTTTCGCGAATGGCTGGGGGCAGACATCGACGTGCGCGATCAGGGCGGTGGCGACTTGGGTGAGAAACTAGCCCGCGTGCCAACTCCGGGCATTATGATCGGCAGCGACTGCCCCGGCTTGACCGCCCAGCTGCTGCGCGACGCGAGCAACGCGCTTTCCACCCATGCAGCAGTGATCGGCCCGGCGGATGACGGAGGCTACTGGCTGCTCGGCCTGGCCGAGCCTATGCCCGATCTGTTCACCGAGATGGCGTGGAGCACGCCCGCAGTGTTCCCCGAAACCCTACGCCGTTTGAAGGCCTTGGGGGTCGAACCTCATATCCTGCCAGAGCTGACCGATATCGACACGGGCGACGATCTGGCAGCGTGGCCAGAGCTGATCCCGTGAAGGGCGCGGGTGTCGCCATCGTGGTGCCGGTGCTGAACGAAGCTGCGGCCCTGCCCGCACTCGCGGCGAATTTCGCCACGCTCGATCCCCCGCCGGCGGAGATCATCGCGGTCGATGGCGGGAGCGAGGACGAGACGATCGTATTGGCCGAG
>NZ_CAXQBM010000063.1:0-36133 GCF_964222115.1 Alteriqipengyuania sp. | reverse complement strand
CCGCAGCCGGCATACGAGATGCATGAGAGTGACTGGAGTTCAGACGTGTGCTCTTCCGATCTGCGACACCGTCACCGTCGGCAACCTGACGCTCGAAGTGATCCACTGTCCGGGCCACACGCCGGGGCACGTGATCTTCTTCAACCGGGAGCGGAAATTCGCCATCGTCGGCGACGTGCTATTCAAGGGGAGCATCGGGCGCACCGACTTCCCGATGAGCGATCACCAGAGCCTGATCGATGCGATCACGAAGAAGCTGTGGCCGCTGGGCGACGAGGTGACCTTCATCCCCGGCCACGGGCCGACCAGCACTTTCGGGCAGGAGCGCAGGTCCAACCCCTTCGTGGGCGATGCTGCGTTGGCTTAGGTGCGTCGGTCGCGGCTGAGCAAAATCAGCCGCTGCGCCCGGGTCCGGCCCACAGCCCCTCCCGACCAACCCATGGCATTATCCTGTTGGGTTGGACGGGAGGGGGTGTGGGCTGGCACCGCCCAAATCACGCCACGCGCATACCCACAAGCGCAGCGTAGATGCTCAAGCCGAGCAGGGTCAGCAGCGTCACCGCCACGCCGATCTGCCTCGGCAATCCGGCCTTGTCGGCATCCATGCCGATCCCGTGCGCGATGCGGCCGAGCACGAACAGCACCGAAACCGCGTGTAGCCCCAAGCCGCCGCGCCCGGCCAGGTCGATGAGCACGATCAGCGCCAGCACGAAGGGCGCGGTCTCCACGTAGTTGAGCTGTGCTCGCATCCGCCGTGCCAGCAGCGCATCGCCCCCGTCGCCATGCCCGACTCGCGCCTTCAGCCGCGCGCGCCCGGTGCGCACGGCGAGCCACAGCGCCACCAGGCCGAACATCGCGGCGCTGGTCAGCGCCACCGGCATTACGATTTCCATCACTCTTCCCCCTCTCGCGGTTTTGCCGGTAATATGGCCGCGGTCCGGCACGCCGCCAAGCGCGAACCGCATCACGCATGGCTTGCATCATCCGCCAAAATCGGTATAGCGCGCGCCTCTTCCGCCATTGACGGAGCGTAAGCGCCGCACGACATATCCGTTGTGCCGGCCCTGACACTCGCTTAAGGCGGCTCACAAGTTACGATTACAAACGCTTAGAACAGGTGCCGCATGGCTGTCCCAAAGAGAAAAGTATCGCCGCATCGCCGGGGCAATCGGCGCGCGCATGATTCGCTGAAGGTCGAAGCCTTCCACGAATGCAACAACTGTGGCGAATTGAAGCGTCCGCACAACCTGTGCCCGCACTGCGGTTACTACAACGGTCGCGAAGTCGTTGCCGTCGGTCTCTGATCGACCGCTTGAAGAAATCCGGAGATTGACATGAGCCTGCCGCGTATCGCTGTTGACGCGATGGGCGGCGATGAAGGCGTGCGCGTAATGGTCGAGGGGGCAGCCCTCGCCCGCCGCCGACACGAGAAGTTCAATTTCCTCCTGATGGGCGATGGTGCGCGAATCGAACGCGCGCTGAAAGATCATCCCGGCCTCGCCGGGGCGGCCGAGATTCGCCACTGCGATTCGGTGATCGCAGGTGAGGATAAGCCTTCGCAGGCGCTGCGCCGTGCCAAGGGCACCTCGATGGGCGAAGCCGTCGCCGCGGTTAAGCGGGGCGAAGCCGGTGCCGCGGTCAGCGCAGGCAATACCGGCGCGCTGATGGCAATCAGCAAGCTAGCCTTGCGCACGCTCCCCGGAATAGACCGCCCGGCGCTCGCCGCCCTGCTGCCGACGCTGGAAGAGCAGGATGTCATCATGCTCGACCTTGGCGCCAATACCGAATGCGATGCGCGCAACCTTGTGCAGTTCGCGATCATGGGCGCCGCCTATTCGCGGATCGTGACCGGGCGCGAACGCCCCCGTGTGCGCCTGCTCAATATCGGGACCGAGGATATCAAGGGCACCGACGAGGTGCAGGCAGCCGCGCAGCACCTGCGCGCAGCCTCCACGCTGGCGATTGATTTCGACGGCTTCGTCGAAGCGGACAAGATCAACCGCGGCGACGTGGATGTCGTGGTGACGGATGGTTTCTCCGGCAATATCGCGCTCAAGGCCATTGAAGGGTCGGCGCGTTTCGTCACCGACCTGCTGCGCAGTGCCTTCGCTTCATCCTTCCGGTCCAAGGTCGGCTTCCTCGTCTCGAAGCCCGCGACCGAGCTGCTGCGTCACCATCTCGACCCCAACAATCATAATGGCGCGGTCTTCCTTGGCCTGAATGGCGTGGTGGTGAAGAGCCACGGCAGCGCGAATGCCAAGGGCGTGGCCAATGCGGTCGCGGTGGCAGCGCGCCTGCTGGAGGAAGACCTGACTGCACGTATCGGGCAGGACCTTTCCAAGCTGGGCGACAACCTGATGGCCAACGGAAGCGCCGGCAAGAACGGGGTTTCCGCCAAGTGATTCGCTCCGTCATTCGCGGTGCCGGATCGGCCCTGCCGACACGCATCGTCACCAATGATGAGCTGGCCGCGCAGCTGGATACCAGCGACGAGTGGATCGTGGAGCGCACCGGCATCCGCCAGCGCCATATTGCCGGTGACGGCGAAACCACCTCTTCCCTCGCGATCGATGCGGCGCGTGCCGCGCTGTCCGATGCCGGAATGGACGCGAGCGATATCGACCTGATCGTGCTCGCCACCGCAACACCCGACAACACCTTTCCGGCTACGGCAACCAAGGTGCAGGCCGCGCTTGGCTGCCAGCCCTGCGCAGCATTCGATGTAGCGGCGGTCTGTTCGGGCTTCCTCTATGCAATGAGCACTGCCGACGCGATGCTGCGCAGCGGGCAGGCGAGCCGCGCGCTGGTGATCGGCGCGGAAACCTTCAGCCGCATTCTCGACTGGGAGGATCGCACCACCGCCGTGCTGTTTGGGGACGGGGCGGGCGCAATCGTGCTTGAGGCGGAGGAAGGCGACGGGACGCGCGGCATCCTGACCTCGCAACTCCACGCCGATGGCAACCAGCACGACCTGCTCTATGTCGATGGCGGGCCGTCGACCACGCAGACCGTGGGCCACCTGCGCATGCGGGGCCGCGAAGTGTTCCGCCATGCAGTCGTAAACCTCGCGCAAGTGCTGACCGATGTGGTCGCCAAGGCGGGGATCGAGGTGGCAGACATCGACTGGGTCGTGCCGCACCAGGCCAATATCCGTATCCTGGAAAGCACGGCAAAGAAGCTGGGCCTGCCGCCGGAGAAGGTGATCGTGACGGTGGACCGGCACGCCAACACCTCTGCCGCATCGGTACCGCTCGCCTTCGCCACCGCGCGCGCGGATGGGCGGATCAAGGAAGGCGATCTCGTGCTGTTCGAAGCGATGGGTGGTGGCTTTACCTGGGGCGCGAGCCTCGTGCGCCTGTAGGCCCTCCGCCGCTCACAGGGCATAAATCCGTCAGCGCGATTGCGGTGTTGCGCAACATTCGCTAGGCCTCATAGGCTTTTATAGCGGGTCGCATAACAAGAACCGGTAATAAGATAAAAGGGGGTTCAGACCATGTCGCGTTCGGCGGGTACGCTGACCAGGGCCGATCTGGCCGAAACGATCAATCGCAAACTCGGCTTCAGCCGCGTTGAATCGCTCGCGCTCGTTGAATCGGTGCTCGCGCATATGTGCGATTCACTGAAAGACGGCGAGAATGTGAAGATTTCCGGCTTCGGCAGCTTCATCCTGCGCGACAAGAAGGAACGGATCGGGCGCAACCCCAAAACCGGGGTCGAGGTGCCGATCACGCCGCGAAGGGTGATGACCTTCCGCGCCAGCCAGACCCTGCGCGACCGGATCGCAAGCGGGAGCTGAGATGATCCGCCGCCGCTTCGACGATGGGAAAGAAGAGCAGGCGCTCCGCACCATCGGCGAGCTTGGGCAGGCGCTCGGCCTCAAACCCCACGTATTGCGCTATTGGGAAGAACAATTCCCGATGCTGAAACCTTTGAAGCGTAGTGGCGGTCGCCGATACTACCGCGCGGAGGATGTTGCACTTGTCCAGACGATCGACCGGCTGGTGAACGAGGAAGGCTACACCCTGAAAGGCGCGCGTGCCGCGATCGAGCAGGGCCGGGCCGAGCCGCACGAGCCCGCGGCCGCTCCGGGTGAGGAGCGCTCAGGCGCCGCGCCGCGCTTTCTTACCGCGAAGGACCTGCCAGACCGTGACGAGGTGGCGCCGCCCGGCTCCTTCACGAGCCTGAGTCGGGCAGCGGAGGCTCCGACGATATCGGGCAAGGCCGCCCTGCTGCAGGACCTGAAGGCGATCCGCGCCAATCTGGCGGCGGCGATCGGGGAGTAGGCGCTACTCCGCTGCCAGCAATTCGGCAGCCTGCAGGTCTACGCTGACGAGGCGACTGACGCCTTTCTCGATCATCGTCACCCCGAACAGGCGGTGCATGCGGCTCATCGTCACCGCGTTGTGCGTCACAATCAGGTAGCGCGTGCTGGTTTCGCGGGTCATCGCGTCGAGCAGGTCGCAGAAGCGGTCGATATTCGCATCGTCCAGCGGCGCGTCGACCTCGTCGAGCACGCAGATCGGTGCGGGATTGGTCAGGAACAGCGCGAAGGTGAGTGCGATGGCGGTGAGCGCCTGCTCGCCGCCCGATAGCAGCGTGAGCGATTGCAGCCGCTTGCCCGGCGGCTGGGCGTAGATCTCGAGCCCGGCCTCCAGCGGATCGTCGCTGTCGATCAGCGCAAGGTGCGCATTGCCACCTTCGAACAGGCGCGCGAACAGCTTCTGGAAATGCGCATCGACTTGCTCGAACGCGGCGCGCAGGCGCTCGCGCCCCTCGCGGTTCAACTGCCCGATGGAACCGCGCAGGCGGTGCACTGCCTCGGTCAGCTCCTCGCGTTCGGCGGCGGTGGAGCCGTGCTCTTCTTCGATCTTCGCCAGCTCGTCCGCGGCGACAAGGTTGACCGGACCGATCCGCTCGCGCGACTGGGTCAGCCGGTCGAGCGCTTCGGCTTCGGCATCGCGATCCGCAACGTCGTCTTCGTCGAACTCGAAGGCGGCGGGCAGCAGCGGCGGCGGCTTGTGGAACCGTTCGCCCGAAACGCGCGCCATCTCCGCGCGGCGGGCATCCTCGTTCTCGGCCTGGTTGGCGAGCTGCGCGCGACGCTCGCGCGCTTCGGCCAGCGCCTCGTTGGCGGCGCGCTGCGCTGCATCGGCGCTGTCGGCTGCGGCCTGGGCATCGTCGAGCGTGGCCTGCAATCCGGCAAGGCGTGCTGCGGTTTCCGCATGCGCGGCCTGCGCCTCTTCGATCTGGTGGGCGAGCCGGTCCGGCTGGTCGCCCACTGCATCGCGTGCTTCCGCGATTTCCGCGAAGCGGCTGTCCATCTCGGCAAGGCGGCGCGCGGCCTCGTCGGCGCGGCGATCCCAGTGCGACCGGTCCGCCTTGTGCGCCGAAACACGTTCTTTCGCGACAGCCAGCGCCTGCTCCTGTGCGGCACGTGCGGCGGTGGCGGCGGATAGCTGCGTACGCGCGGTTTCGTGGGCTGAGCGTGCGGCATCGCGCCTGCTGGCGAGCGCTTCGGGATCGGTCAGGGCGGAGATGGCTTCCTGCGCGGCTTCCAACTCGCGCTGGGCAGTCGCTTGCTGGTCGGCATGTTCGGCGCGCGCTGCCTCGATCTGGCGCGCCTTGTCCGCATGGCTGGCAAGCGCCGCCTCTGCCCGGTCGAGCGCGCGCAAGGCCTCGCGCACTTCTTGGGCGGCGGCCTCCCGCTCGCCTTCGGCCCGTGAGAAATCGGCCTGTATGGTGTCGAGCGTCTTGCGCGCAGACGATGCGCTGGTCTCGGCTTCGGAGACGGCATTGCGCAAGGAAGGCAGGCGTTCGGCCAGCGCCGCCAGCCGGTTCGCCGCTTCGAGCCGTGCCGCCTCCGCCCCGCCTTCGCCGCGCACCACCAGCCCGTCCCACCGGCGCAGCGCACCGCTGAGCGTGACCAGCCATGTGCCCGGTTCCAGGCTTCGGCCATCATCCGAATCGACAACCATGACGCGTGCAAGCCGCGCGCGCAGTTCTTCCGGGCAGTCCGACACATGGGCCAGCAGGTTGTCGGTTATCGGCTCGGGCTGCGGGGCGCCTGTCCAGAAACGGCCATCCTCCGCCTGCGGTATGGCACCCAGCGGGCTGCGGCCATCGCGGCCCAGCACCGCAGCCAGCGCGGCTTCGTAGCCCGGGGCGGCGCGCACCCTGTCTAGCGCGACGGCTTTCCCGGCCTTTGCCGCACGCGCCTTGTCCCGGCCCTGCCGGTCACGTTCCAGCGCAGCATGCTCCCGCTCGACGCCGACCAGTTCGGCGCGCGCCCCGGCGAGGGCTTCCTGCGCCTTTTCGAGCGCGGTCCGAGCATCCTCGCGCTGTTCGCGCATGGTGCCGATCCGTGCGGCCAGCGCCTCGTGCGTGTTGGCAGCCTTGGTGGCGGCAGCTTTTGCCTGTTCGAGCAATTGGGCGGGGTCTGCGGCACCGGCCTGCTGGCGGGCACTTTCTTCCAGCCGCTCCGCCTCGCGGGCAAGATTGGCGATCCGACGCTCCGCCTGTTCCAGCGCGGCGCGGGCGACCCGCCATTCGGCATCGAGCGCGGCGTGATCGGCATTGGCGCGCGCGAGGTCCAGTTCCGCCGCGCGCTCTGCCTGTTCGGCGCGCTCGGCATCGGCAATCGCTTGGGGAAGGGCGGCTTCGGCCTCGCTGCGTGCCGCCTCGCTGGCCGCCAGCTCGGCTTCGAGCCGTTGCAGCGCGTCGGCGGCATCTCGCCCGGTCCGTCCGTAATCCTCCCGATCCTCTTCCAGCCGCTGCGCCTGTCGGTCGAGATCGGCGAGCCGGGTCAGCGCCGCATCGCGCTCCTTTTGCAGGCTGGAGAGCCGCTGTTCCTGCGCCCCTGCATCGGTGCGCGCCGCGACCAGCGCATCGCGCGCATCGGCCAGTTTTTCCGCAGCCTCGCGCTGGGCGACTTCGGTTTCGCCGGAGCGCAGCTTCGCGGCCTCCACCGCGCTGTCCGCCTCACCCGCCGCCTTGCGTGCCGCCTCCGCGCTCGCAGCAGCATCGCGCCAGCGTGCGAAGACCAGCCGCGCCTCGGCCACGCCGATCTGGTCGGTTAGCTTGGCATAGCGCTCCGCCTGCTTCGCCTGCCGCCGCAGGCTGGCGATCTGGCTGTCGAGCCCGGCCAGCAGGTCTTCCAGCCGCGACAAGTTGTTCTCGGTGGAGCGCAGCTTGCTTTCGGCATCCTTGCGGCGGACGTGAAGGCCCGCGATGCCCGCCGCTTCTTCCAGCATCGCGCGCCGTTCGACCGGCTTGGCCGCGATCATGTGCGCGATCTTGCCCTGGCTGACGAGGGCGGGGGAATGCGCGCCCGTGGCCGCATCGGCGAAGGTCAGCGCAACATCCTTCGCGCGCACATCACTCCCGTTGACGCGGTAGGCGCTACCCGCGCCGCGCTCTATCCGGCGGACGACTTCCAGCTCGTCGCCACGGTCATCCGCGCCGGTCAGCACGACTTCGGCGAACTGGCGCGGCGGACGCTCAGCGGTCCCTGCGAAGATCACGTCCTCCATCCCGCCCGATCGCATCGACTTGGCGGAGGTTTCCCCCATCACCCAGCGGATCGCTTCCAGCAGGTTGGACTTGCCGCACCCATTGGGGCCGACGACACCCGTCAGCCCCGGTTCGATGCGCAGTTCGGCAGGCTCGACGAAGCTCTTGAAGCCAGAGAGGCGAAGTCGCCGTATCTCCATCGAGTCGCCTAAGCCGCCCTATTCGTCGCGCGCGCCCGCGCGCTGCAGCGTGGCCTCGATCGAGTTCCAGCCATTGGCGTCGACTTGCTGGCCATTGACGAAGAAGGTCGGCGTGCCGGCGATTTCGTCTTCGGTGCCATAGGAATCGGAGAATTCGGCCAGCTCGTTCAGCCGTTCGGCATCGGCGAGGCAGGCCCGCGCCTGGTCGCGGCTGATCCCGCGCGAGGCGAAGAAATCGAGCAGGCCTGCGCCTTCCGCGAAGGCGACGAAGCGCTGGTCTTCGGGC
The DNA here is from genome assembly GCF_964222115.1 of Alteriqipengyuania sp. Classification (NCBI taxonomy): domain Bacteria; kingdom Pseudomonadati; phylum Pseudomonadota; class Alphaproteobacteria; order Sphingomonadales; family Erythrobacteraceae; genus Alteriqipengyuania; species Alteriqipengyuania sp. The sequence goes on along the minus strand of NZ_CAXQBM010000063.1, from coordinate 28,138 downwards.
AGGGTCAGCGCCTGGTCGAGCTGCGCGGCGTTCTGCTGCACGGGCTGCATGATGGTGGGCAGGTTGGCCCAGATCTGATCGGCCAGCGGCACGGCCTGGGCGGGTGCTCCGCAATCGATCAGGCGGGTGAGCGCAAGATCGATCGGGCCGTGGATGGCGAAGCTGCGGAATTCGAAGCTGACCCGGCCGCTATCGACATAATCGGTCATCAGCGATTCGCTTGCCTGCTGGGAGAATGCGGCGCAGCCGGGGCAGGTGAGCGATCCGTATTCGAGCAACTTGATCGGCGCATCCGGGTTGCCGACGAGGTAGCCGTTGCGATCGGTAATCTCGGCAATTTCGGACCAGGCCTGGCCTTCGGGCGCGGCGACTTCCGCCACCGGCTCTCCATCGAGTGCGGCCTCGCCCTCATCGCCATTATTGCAGGCTGCGAGGCCCAGCGACAGGGGCAGGGCAAGTGCGGTGAGGGCGAAAGTCTTGGCGGTCTTCATGGCGTTCATCGGACGGTCCTTTGCGAGCCGATTGGGAAGGATAGGCGGGAGGCCTGGCGATTCGGAAGGGGTGTGCGCGGTTTCTCCACCGGCACTATTGCTCTGCGGCAGCCGGCAGCGGGCCTTCGAGTATCGGGGCGAGTTCCTGCCAGCGATGCACGTCTTCCAGCACCGTGCCATTCACGGCGAAGGCAGGGGTGCCGGCGATCTTTTCCCAGTCGGCGTCGGCTTGCGCTTCCAGCCGGTCTGCCAGTGCCTGATCGTTGAGGCACTGGTCCAGCTCGGAGCGCGAATAGCCGCGCCTTTCGAGGATCGCATAGAGGTTGAGATCGCTCGCCACCGCGCGTCGGCGAGCCGACTTGTCACCGTGATGCCAACGATCGGTCTGCGATTTGGTCGCCAACCGGCGCAGCGCGTTGAACTGCGGTTGGGCGGCCATCAGCGCGGCATGGTTGGCGGGAAACTTCTCGGGCGCACCGCAGCGCGCCAGCATCGTGGCGGTCAGGTCGACCGGGTTGGCATTCATGTGACGATATTCGAACCGCAGCTTGCCGGTCTGGACATAGCCCAGCTTCAGGATCTCTTCGCCATGGACTGTAAAGTCGCGGCAATGCGGGCATGTATAGCTGATATATTCGGTCAGCGTGACGGATGCTTGCGGGTTGCCGACGAAGTGCGACACGGGTGTGCGCTCGACCGTGACGAGCCAGTTTTCGGCGGCCGCCGCGCTCGTCAATCCGAACAGCACGGCCAGCAGGCCTGCGATGATCCGCTTCACGTATCCGTCCCTTCGTCCGTCCCGTCGGTCCCCATGGTGCGCGCCAGCCCTTCCAGCACGGCGCGCAGTTCCGGGTCGCCAATATCGCGCAAAGAGTCGCCCAGTTCCATCGGAATCGGCTTCAATTCGGGCGGTCTTGCGCTTTTCCCGCCCTCTATCGCACGCGCCTGAACCGGGCCTTGCCGCATCTTGACCTTCGCGATGGCGCGATAGCCGAAGAAGCGGTTGGTCCGTTCGATGATCTCGGGGATCACGTGCTGGATGATCGGTGCATGTCCGGGCGCGACCACCAGTTGCAGCACGCCCTCGGAGCGTTCTCCCGGAGGGAAGCGGATCGCTTCGGGCGCGCAGACTTTCGCGTGTTCGGGCCCGACGATCTCGGGCCAGCGGGTGACGACCGAACTTTGCACGAAGCCATAACGGCGGAACGCGGTGCGCCCCACTTGCGGCATCAGGTCGCCCACGGGCTTCGCGCCGCCGCCGCGCGGCCGCTCGAACGGGCGGACATTGCTGGCAGAGCGACCGCTCTTCTTGCTCGCGGGCTTTTTCGGGGGGCGGGTGCGTTCCATTGGACGGGCGACGATGCCATAGCGCGCGCGTGACCGCCACCCGCCCAGACCGACAGATCCCGGCAAAACTTCTCGCCTGGTACGACGATCACGCGCGTGCCCTGCCGTGGCGCGCGCTCCGCGGTGAGCCTGCGCCGGACCCGTACCGCGTCTGGCTGTCGGAAATCATGCTGCAACAGACCACGGTTGCGGCGGTCAAGCCTTATTTCGAGACGTTTACGTATCGTTGGCCGAATATCGAGACGCTTGCGTCTTCTAACGAGGCCGACGTGATGGCCGAGTGGGCCGGGCTTGGCTATTATTCGCGTGCGCGCAACCTGGTGAAGGCCGCGCGGTTGGTGGCCGAGCGTGGCGGATTCCCGGACACGGAGGAGGGTTTGCGTGCGCTGCCCGGCGTCGGCGCCTACACCGCAGCCGCCATCGCGGCGATAGCCTTCGGGCGGCGCGCGGTGGTGGTCGATGCCAATGTCGAGCGGGTGGTCGCGCGGCTGTTTGCGATTCGCGAGCCTTTGCCCGGCGCACGCAAGACTATCAGGACGGCGGCGGAGCGTATTACGCCGGATGAGCGGAGCGGCGACTTTGCGCAGGCGATGATGGACCTGGGTTCGCGGATCTGCACGCCGCGCGCGCCGAAATGCGATGCCTGCCCGCTTGCGGGGCCGTGCGCTGCGCGCGGCAACGATCCCGAGCGGCTGCCGGTGAAGGCACCGAAGAAGGCCAAGCCCGTACGGCAGGGCCGCGCCTTCTGGATCGAGCACGGAGGGAAGGTCTGGCTTGTGAAACGCCCGGGCACCGGAATGCTCGGCGGGATGCGCGCTTTGCCCGACGATGGCTGGTCGGCGGCGAACGATGGGTCCGGCGATGGGCCACTGAAGGGCGAATGGTCGGATGTTGGCACCGTGCGCCACACCTTCACTCATTTCACCATCGAACTGCGCGTGGTGCGCTATCGCGAGAACCCAAGTCTCGTCACCGGTGCAGGCGAATGGTGGCCTCTCGACCGGCTCGACGAGGCAGGTCTGCCGACCCTGTTTGCCAAGGCGGCAGCGCTGGCCAGAGCGGCGCCGGAGCGCCTGCTCTAACGCTGGATCAGAGGATGCCGCCGCCCAGGAACAGGCGGATGACCGACACGATCAGCACGATGATGCAGAACGTGCGTCCGCTGGTGCTCGACGACAGGAAGCCGAGGATCGCTCCGATCACGAGGAAGGGAAGCGCGAGCCAGTTCAGGATTCCGATGAAGGGAATCAAGCCAAGGATCACGATGACGAGGCCGACGAGTCCGAACAGCCAGGAAAAGATGTTGAGCATGTGTCTTATATGGCTAAGGCACCGGCCTCTGGCAAGATGGTAAATGAAAACCACAGGCGCGTCTTGCTGCGCAAACCGGCTCGTGAGACCAAATGCGCGATTGACCTGCGGTCGTCGGGGTTTAAGTTTTGCCTCAAAACGCATTCGGGAGAGCATGATGGCTTACGCAGATTTCACCGAAGGCGCGTTCTCGCGTCGTGGCATGCTAAAAGGCAGCGCGCTGGTCGCTGCGGGCGGCCTGTTTGCGGGTCATCCGATGGGCGCCGCTCTGCTGGCGCACGATGTCAGTGAAGACTGGCCCACGGTCGCTGCCGAAGTGAACAAGTACCTCGCCGAAAAGAAGGTCGCCAACATGTTCGTCACCCTCGGGTGGCGGCAGGAGGAGCACGCGCACACCATCGGGGGCGGTACACTGGCCATGGGCGGCAGCACCAAGGTAGACGAGGATTCGCTCTATCGCATCTATTCGATGACCAAGCCGGTCACCGGCATGATGACGATGCAGCTGGTCTCCGAAGGCAAGCTCGGGCTCGACCAGCCGCTGTCGGATATCCTGCCCGCCTTCGCGAACATGCAGGTGCAGAAGGAATATGACGGTGCGATCACCGACGACAATCTGGAGCCCGCGAAGAACCCGATCACGATCCGGCACCTTCTGACGCATACGGCCGGCCTCGGCTACAACATCGTCCAGCAAGGCGCGATCAAGGACGAATACGACCGACTCGGCCTTGTTCCGGGCCAGGTCAGCAGGATGCCGATCCCGGGCGTGCCGAACCCGGTGCCTGCCGAAAGCCTGAAGCTGTTTGCCGACCGGCTCGCCACGGTTCCGCTGGTCCACCAGCCGGGCACCAGATGGTCGTACTCGGTCGCCATGGACCTGCTCGGCCGCGTGATCGAAGTGGTCGAGGGCAAACCGTTCGATACCGTTTTGCAGGAACGGATTTTCGGTCCTGCAGGGATGACCAGCACCTACTTCACCGTTCCGAAGAGCGAGGTGGGGCGCCTGACAACCAATTATGCGGTCTTCAACGGGCAGATCTTCCCGATCGACCCCGCCGCATCCTCGATCTATCTCGACAAGCCCGCCTTCCCCTATGGCGGGGCGGGCCTCGTCTCCAGCCCTTACGATTACGACCGCTTCCTGCGCATGCTGCTGGGCATGGGCGAGATCGACGGTACGCGCGTGCTGAGCGAAGCGGCGGTGCGCGTCGGCACGTCCAACCTGCTGCCCAGCACGGTCGACCTTACCGGCAGCTGGATCGAGGGAGAGGGCTTCGGCGCCGGTGGCCGCGTGAAGGACAATGCGTTCGGCTGGGGCGGCGCTGCCGGCACGGCGGCCTTCGTCGACTTCAAGCACAAGCTGCGCGCGCAATTGTTCACCCAGTACATGCCGAGCGAAGCCTATCCGATTCAGGGTTCCTTCCCGGACTATGTGCGCAAGGACCTGGCCGCCGCATAAGATGGCTGAGCTTCGCAAGGCGTCAATCGCCTTTTCCGGTTCTCCGCTGGACCGCGCGGATAACCTGCGCGCCGATCCTGATGCGCTCTCTGCGCGGATGGACTGGAAGGCGCGCCTGCTGCTGCTCGACGGGCTGACGCCCGCGCTCGACAGCGCAGGAATGCTGGTGTGGGGCACGCTGGCGGATGCGCCGGACAACGCGGAACTGGTGTTCCTCGGGCTCGACCGGTCGGATGGCGGAGAAAAAGCGTGCTTCGCTTGCGTCCCGCCCGAAGGCGATGCACGCCCGCGCATGGCGAACCCGGATTTGTGGGCGATCATGACCAGCCTCGCGCCGGACCAGCTGGCGCTGTACGGCGGCGCACGCAGCCTGGTGGATTGGCACGCGCGGCATCGCTTCTGCGCGCAGTGCGGCCACTCGACCAGACCGGCCAAGGGCGGCTGGCAAAGATCCTGCGAGAATTGCGGTGCCGAACACTTCCCGCGCACCGACCCGGTCACTATCATGCTGGTCGAGCATGGCCAAGGAGACGATCGCAGGCTGTTGCTCGGTCGCGGGCTCGGCTGGCCCGAGGGTGCCTTCTCGGCCCTCGCAGGCTTCGTCGAGCCGGGCGAGACAATCGAGGAAGGCGTCGCGCGCGAAGTGCTGGAGGAAACCGGCGTTGTGGTGCGCGACGTGCACTATATCCTCAGCCAACCATGGCCATTCCCCAGCCAGCTGATGATCGGGTGTGTCGGCACGGCGCAGGGCACGGAGATTACGCTGGACGAGACCGAACTGGTCGAAGCGCGCTGGTTCACGATGGAAGAGGTGCAGGCCTCGCTCGATTGCACCCCCGATGCGCCGATGCGCTGCCCGCCGCCGCACACCATCGCGCATCACCTGTTCCAGTGGTGGGTCGCGCAATGACGCGGCTCGAGATCGACATCTGGTCCGACGTGATGTGCCCGTGGTGCCTCGTCGGCTGGGGCAACCTGCGCCAGGCGCTCGACGCATTGCAAGGCGAGATCGAGGCGGAAGTCCGCTGGCATGCCTTCGAGCTCAACCCCGATATGCCGGAGCAGGGCGAGGAGCGGACCGCGCATATCGCGCGCAAGTATGGCCGCACGCTGGAGCAGTCGCGCGGGGTGCAGGACCAGATGCGCGAAGCGGCTCAAGCTGCGGGCGTCTCGCTCGACTATGAAGGTTCCGAACCTGCACCAGAGGCGATGATGTGGAACACGCTCGCCGCGCACAAACTGCTCACATGGGTGCGGGAAGAGTGCGGCGCCGAAAAGCAGACCGAGCTCAAGCTCGCGCTGTTCGCGGCGCACTTCAACCACCGCCGCCGGATCGGCGAGCATGGGGTGCTGCTCGATATTGTCGAGGAAGTCGGGCTGGATCGCGCGGACGCACAGGCTGCGCTTGTCAGTGAGGAACTGGCTGCCAAGGTGCGTGCCGAGGAACGCGCCGCGTATGAAATGAACATCTCCGGCGTGCCCGCCATGGTGGTGGCGGGCAAGTTCCTGATCCCCGGCGCGCAACCGCCCGAGGCCTACATCAATGCGCTGCGCCGCGTGGCGGAGAAGCTGGCGGATCATGCATAGGATCGCGATAGCCCTGATCTTCTGGCTCGCCATCCTTGCCACGCCCGCAGCCGCCAAAGACCCGCGCAATTTCATCTATACCGGCGCGGGCGAATTGCAGGCCAGAATCGACCTGCTCGACCGGCCAGATATCGAAGGCGCGCAGGTCGTCTACACCTGGCGGATGCTCGAACCCGAGAAGGGCGAGTACGATTTCAGTGCGATCGAGGCCGATCTCGCGCTCACCAATGCGCGTGGGAAAGACCTGTTCGCGCAGATCCAGGACCGCTTTTTCCTCCCGACCGCGCGGCACGTGCCGCAATATATCCTCGACGATCCCGAATATGACGGCGGGCTCGCGCGGCAGTACGACAATCCGGGCGAGGGCGAGCCGGTGGGGCAGGGGTGGACCGCGATGCACTGGAACCCGGCGGTTCGTGCGCGCTTCCAGGCCTTGCTGGCAGCCTTGGGCGAGCGGTTCGACGGGCGGATTCTCGGCGTGAACCTGCCCGAAAGCTCGTTCGATCCGCTGGCGCAGGACGGGGACGAGAACGGCTTCACCTGCGATGCCTATTTCGACGCCCTGCTCGACAATATGCGCGCGGCCCGCGCGGCATTTGGCGAGACCCACGTGGTGCAGTACCTCAACTTCTGGCCCTGCGAGTGGGATAACGACCATCGCTATATGGAGCGCGCATTCGCGTTGGCGGTGGAGCAGGGGATCGGCGCGGGCGGGCCCGATATCGTGCCGCACCGGCGCGCGCAGATGAAGAACAGCTACCCCTTCTTCAACCGGCACAAGGACGATCTGCCGCTGATCGCGATGGCGATCCAGGAACCGACGCTGACTTACACAAACCCAGAGACGGGCGCGAAATTCACCCGCGAAGAATTCGTCGCCTTCGCGCGCGATTACCTGGGGGTCGACATCATCTTCTGGAGCGTCGAGGCGCCCTGGCTGGCGGCGGAATAGGCGCTGCATACAAAAAACCCCGCTCCGATCTCTCGGGGCGGGGCTTTGTGTCTCGCAAGTTGGCGATCAGCCCTGCGCTTGCTCCGCGCGCAGCCGTTCGACGGTCTGATTGACGCGAGCCTGCAGCTTTTCGTTGGTCTGCAACGCGGCGCCAATCCTGTTGAAGCGCTGGGGCGAGAGTTGCGCATCCGACAGCACCTTCAGGGAGGCCTGCTCCTTCGCGGATTTGTCCATTTCTTCGTCGCGCTGGATCTGGCCGATCACCGATGCGGCGATCACGAAGTTCTGCAGTTCGGCGTCGGATACCGGGGCCATCTGCGTGGCCGCGGGTGCGTCGGCCTGCTGGGCCACGACAGGCTGGGCCAGCGCGGCGAGCGAGGTGGCTGCGATGGCAGCATATGCGAGTTTCATGGGTAACTCCCGTTCGTGTGGATCGATACGGGCGCGCACGTCATGACGACCCGCTGCGCCTTCAATGATAGCGCGGCAGGCCGTGAATGAGTTTGGATGAGTGGGGCGCGGCCAAGGTGACGGGCGCCCCATCCGGTCGGGCAATCAGGCTTGGTTGCCGCTCTTGATCGCGCGCATGGTCTTTTCGCCCTTGCGTGCGTCCTGTTCGGGGTTGTCCGAACCGACGGTCGGCTCCCGATTGTCCGGGTCGGTCGCCCGGTTGAGATCGGCGCGGGCCCCGACGCGGGTGTTCACATCGCCACCGGCAGAGCCCTGCTGGTCGGGCGTATCCTCGTCGGTGATCCGGTCGATCAGGTCGTTGTCGGAGTGAGGGGATTGGCGTTCGGGCATGAATTTTCTCCTTTCCCTCTCAATGGGTCAGGAGGGGAAGACGTTCCGATTCAGATCAGCCCGAGGCGCTGCAGCTTCGTGGCGAGCTTGCCGGGGATCACGTCGCCCACTTCCTCGCCCTCGGCCAGGTCGCGCGGGGGCTCTCCCTTGAGGTAGCGCCAGCCTTGGTGCGCGCGCTTCGGCTGCGGATAGACCGGGATCAGTCGCGGTTCGAGGTCGATCGACCAGCGCCCGTCCTTGGTTTGCGTGAAGCCGAGGATTTCGCTGCGCGCGACCATATTGTGCTGGTGAATCCAGAACAGCGACCCGCCGATGCACTCCTCCCACCGTGTGGGGCGATAGCGCGTGGTGAGGTTGGGGCTGCGCCGGTTCGCGTACCAGCTTTCGAGGTCGGCATAGGACTGCGCGCCGAACGCGATCTTGGTCAGGTTGAGCGGCATGGGGGTGAGGTAGGGGCGAGCTGGTGTTGGGGCAAGCTGACTACGCCAAAGACGGTCGCAGTCTGTCTTCAGTTCGGGGCGTCTTGGTGATCCGGGTAATCCTGTTCATACCGACCTTGGGGCGAGGGATCACCGGGATAGTTTTCGATTCTACCGTCGGGGTGTATTTTGAACCACCCACCTCCGTTCGCTCCGTCTCCCGATGCGTTCACTTGGTAGACCACGTCTCGCTTGAGCGGTTTCGCTTTCACGTATCCGAGGTTGTCAGCACTGGGGCCAATCAGCCTCTTCCCATATATTATCGGGAACAGGTTTTCGCAGGATCTGGTGTCCTTCACATCCCACCAGTAAGCGCCCCCGTTCTCGACCAAGCCCACTTGATCGCCTGGCTCTGGCTCTGCCTTCGGTTCTCCATGGTCGGCTGTGACATGAATACCAAAGGCGCAGTCCGGCTGATAGCGTGAAGCGGGGTCGATCACGAACGCAAGTTGGCCATCTATCGAAACCGCGAGTATCTCGTAGACGTAACTGCAGCTGCCGAGAAGAGGCAGAAAGAGCAGCGCGAGAAGACTTTTTGAACGAGGCAGCACGTCCCTTATTAACTGCCAACTCATAAGTTGGCAAAGAGGGGTCGTAGGCCGACTGCCTTCTTACAGCCGAACTGGCCCTCACCCCACCAATCCGCTCGCGACCGCGAGGCCGAGGAACGCGAAGAAGCCCATCGAGTCGGTCACCATCGTCACGAACACGGAGGACGCCACCGCAGGGTCCTGCTTCGCGCGTTCGAACAGCACCGGCACCAGCACGCCCGCCAACCCCGCCGTCACGACGTTTATGACCATGGCGAGCGCGATCACCGCGCCCAGCAGCTGGTCGAACACCAGCGCGGTCGCGATGCCGACCAGCACGGCGATGGTGACGCCGTTGAGGATCGCGACCCGCGTTTCGCGCCACAGGATCTTGCCCGTATTGGCCTTGGTCAGCTGGTTGGTCGCGATCGCGCGCACGGTCACCGCCATGGTCTGCGTGCCCGCATTGCCGCCGATGCTGGCGACGATCGGCATGAGGATGGCAAGCGCCACCAGCTGCTCGATCGCCGCACCGAAAGCGGCGATAATCAGTGACGCGACCAGCGCGGTGCCGAGATTCGCGACCAGCCAGCGCACGCGCGCCGCGTAAGCTTCGCGGATCGGCTCGTTGATGTCGCCATCGCCCGCACCCGAGAGCAGCAGTGCGTCCTCGCCCGCTTCCTCGGAGATGATGTGGACCACGTCGTCGACCGTCATCTGGCCGACCAGCCGCCCGCTCTCGTCCACCACGGCAGCGGAGATCAGCGCGTATTTCTGGAACATCAGCGCGACCTCTTCCTGGTCCATCGCCACCGGGATCAGCGTCTGGTCGCGCTTCATCACGTCGGCCAGCGCGATCTTACGCGGGGTGGTGAGAATCCAGCTCAGGGAACAGGTGCCTACGGGCTTGTGCGCCTCGTCCACCACGAACACTTCGAAGAAATCGCCCAGCAGCGTGCCGTGTTCGCGCAGGTAATCGATCAGCCCACCCACCGTCAGGTGTTCGGGCACCGCCACGAAGTCGCGGCTCATCAGGCGGCCGGCGGTCTCTTCGGGGTAGGACAGCGCGCTTTCGATGGCCGCGCGGTCTTCGGCCTCCATCTCGGCAAGGATCGCTTCGCGCTCGTCCTCGTCGAGATCCTCGATCATCTGGACCGCGTCGTCGGTCTCCAGCTGCTCGGCTATCAGGGCGACCGCTTCGGCGGGCATCCCTTCCATCATCTCCTCGCGGACCCAGTCGTTCAGCTCGGCAACGACCTCGCCTGTCATCAGGTCGCTGATCGCCAGCGTCAGCCCGGCGCGCTCGTCATTGTCGAGCAGTTCGAGCAGGTCGGCCACGTCGGCGGGGTGGAGCGGTTCGACCAGCTCGTAGACCTCGCCCTTGCGGTCTTCTTCCAGCGCCAGCCTAACACTGCGGACATATTCGGGCTTGAGGCGGTTTTCCTCGTCGTGGCGCGCATCGTCCACGCGATCATCCGGGCGCCCGCCTTCATGGGCGCCATCCTCTTGCAGCGGCGCCTGCGGGTCGATCACATCGTCGAGGGGGGATTGGGCGCTCATCGCCGCCAGCGCTTAAGCGGATGACCTGCAAAAGCAAGCCGAACGGGCAGCCGGGTGGTGACAGCGCGCCCCATCGCCGCTAGCCGGTCGGGCAAGACTTACCAAGGAGAATACCAATGGCGGACAAGCTGACCTTCACCCTCGATACCGGAGATGGCGAAAACAAGGATGTCGTCATCAAGCTGCGCCCCGATCTCGCGCCCGGCCATGTCGAGCGGATTACCGAGCTTGCCGGCGAAGGTTTCTACGATGGCGTCGTGTTCCACCGCGTGATCCCCGGCTTCATGGCGCAGGGCGGCGACCCGACCGGTACCGGCATGGGCGGCAGCGACAAGCCCGACCTGAAGGCGGAGTTCAACAGCGAGCCGCACACGCGCGGCACCTGCTCGATGGCGCGGACCCAGATCCCCGACAGCGCGAACAGCCAGTTCTTCATCTGCTTCGACGATGCCGAATTCCTCGACGGGCAGTACACCGTATGGGGCCAGGTCGAGAGCGGGATGGAGCACATCGACGCGCTGCCCAAGGGCGAGCCGCCCGCAAGCCCGGGCAAGATCGTGAAGGCGAGCGTTTCGTAACTTGACTATTTACCGCTCGTGCTGAGCTTGTCGAAGCACCGTCTTTCCTTTGAAGCAAAAGGACGACCCTTCGACAGGCTCAGGGTGAGCGGACTTCCTTGCCCTTACCGTCCCAGGGCGCGTTGCCCTTTTCGTCGAGCGGCGCATGGACCGCCGCGTTATAGCGCGCGAGCATACGCTGTTGCTCCGCATTCTGGGCGAGATGCAGGATATGGCAGCGTTCGAAAACCGTCACGGGGTGACCCGCACAATGATGTGCGAACCACATTGCTTCTTCTAGTGGCTCGTTTTCGTGCCACGTCGTCATGACGAACTCTTCATCCGGCACGTCCTGAAAGTCGAATTTTTCGAGCACCGCCATATCCACACAGTCATGCCAAATGGTGCAATCGACTCCCCAAGCGCAGAAGTAGAAGCACCCGGTCGCGATCATGTGATCGGCCAATTCGTTGCGCCACTCAGGCTCAACTCCCTGTTCTGCGACAAGCAGCAGTAGATAGGGTTCGGGCCCCAGATCCGGCATCGGACCGCCGGGGCGGACCCAGATGTATTCGGGCGTCACAGCCCCGCCTTCACCAGCCAGTCGTGGAACATGCGGACCGGGCGTTCTTCCAGCGCGCCCGGCTTGCAGATGAACCAGTAGCTGTAGGGGCTGTCGACCTCGATATCGTAGAGCTCTGTCAGGCGCGGGTCGGCGGCGCGGCGCAGGTGATCGTCGTGCATGATCGCGATGCCTAGCCCCTGCGCTGCCGCTTCGAGGATCAGCTGGCCCGAATCGTACTGGTCGATTGCCGCCGGTTCGAACGCGTCGAGCCCCAGCGCCGCCTTCCATGCGGTGAAGCTTTCGGGCAGTTCATTGTGGATCAGGAAGGTCTGCCGGGAGAGCACATCGACATCCGGTGTCGAGCCGATCGTGGCGGCCAGATCGCGGTTTGCGATCGCATGCACCTTGTTCTCGTCCAGCCGCACGGCGTGAAGGCCGCTGGCGGGCCCGCGCGTCAGCACGATGGCGGCGTCCAGCGTGTCGCCCACCCGGTCTTCCAGGTGCGGGCCGGTATCGATGTCGATATGCAGGATCGGATGCAGCTGGCGCAATTCCGCCAGCCGGGGGAATAGCCGCTGGCTACCGAACAGCGGCAGCACGCCGAGGTGCAGCCGCAATAGCGAGGTGTTTTCGGACTGTCCTTCCACCGCGCGGGCCAGCGCCTCGAAATGCGGCAGGACCGCCTCGTGGAACGCCGCGCCTTCGTCGGTCAGCTGCATCGCCTGCCGCGCCCGGGTGAACAGCTTCTTGCCGGTGAATTCCTCCAAGGTCGCGATCCGGCGGCTAAGCGCCGAAGGGCTGAGGCTGAGCTGGTTGGCCGCCGCGCGCGCCGAGCCGAGGCGCACGGTGTGCATGAAGGCTTCGAGCGAGCGGAGCGGGGGGAGGCGACGATTGGCCATTATTCGGCGACCTTACAAAATGACGCGCCGCACAAAAGCCCAAAAATGGCCCATACCGTTACGGGACGGACCATTACGGGATTGGCGCAATCAGCCCTCCTCGCTGCCCTCTTCCTCATGCGCATGCAGGCGCACGCGCTTCACATGCGTTTCGTCCCCCTCGATCACCTCGATAGTCCAGCCGTTGGGGTGCTCCACGCTGGTGCCCACCTGCGGCACCTGTTCGGCAAGGATGAAGGTGAGCCCGCCCATCGTGTCGACCGATTCCTCGACCTCGGCCAGCGCCGGGTCGATCCGCTTGGCGATATCGTCCAGCTCGGCGCGCGCGTCGATTTCCCACACGCCTTCGCCCAGCGACCGGATCCATTCCTCGGGCGCGTCGTCGTGCTCGTCCTCGATCTCGCCGACGATCTCCTCGACCAGGTCCTCGATGGTGATGATCCCGTCGGTGCCCGAAAACTCGTCGACCACGATGGCGAGGTGGATGCGTCTGGCCCGCATGTCGGCCAGCACATCCAGCGCGCCCCGGCTCTGCGGCACGTAGAGCGGCTGGCGCATCAGTGTGGTCCAGTCCGCGGGCGGCGGCTTCCCGTTGGTGAGGTAGGGGAAGACATCCTTGATGTGGATCATGCCGATCACATCGTCGAGCTGTTCGCGATAGACCGGCAGGCGCGAATGGCCATGTTCGGAGAACACGGCGAGCAGTTCTTCCCACGAAGCGCCGGCCTCCACCGCTACGATCGCGCCGCGCGGGATCGCCACATCGTCGGCATCGTGTTCGCTGAAATGCAGGAGGTTGCGCACCATCTCGCGCTCCTCGCGCGACAGGTCGCCTTCGCCGGGCTCATCGCCGCTCGCGGCTTCGTCGCCCTCGTGCTCGTTGATCTTCTCCTCGATCTCGCGCCGCAAGCTGCGCTCGCCGCTGTTCTGATCGAAGAACCTGCGCATCGCGAGCCACAGCCCGCGTCTACTGTCCGCCTCTCCTGCGTTGGAGGACCGGTCGCTATCGGTGTCGGGCATGGCCCTGGAATGCTCTCCTGTGTTTCAAGCGTCACCATATGGGTCGGGCAGGCCCAGATTCGCAAGCGCCTTCACCTCCAGCGCCTCCATTTCCTGTGCATCGCGGGGCGAGATTTCATGATCGAGCCCTGCGAGATGGAGCAGGCCATGCACCACGAGGTGGGTCGCATGGGCTTCCAGCGGGATGCCCTTTTCCGCCGCTTCGCGCGCGCAGGTCTCGTACGCGAGCGCTATATCCCCGAGCAGCACGGGCGGGCCATCTTGCGCGATTTCGAGCAGTTCGTCGCGCCCCAGCATGGGGAAGGAGAGCACGTTGGTGGGCTTGTCCTTCTCCCGCCAGTCGCGGTTGAGTTCGTGGACTTCGGCATCCGTGGTGAACAGGATGCTCGCCTCCAGGCGCGGATTGGCCAGCGAAGCCTCGACCGAGGCTACGGCCTCTGCCGCGCGACTGGCGAGCGTTTCCCAATCGCCGTTCCCTGCCGGTTCCGGCCAGCCATCGACTTCGATTTCAAGCTGCACGGAGCGGCCCTGGCACTGCGGGCCTGACACAGCTGACACAGTGTCCAAAGGCAGAAAACGGGGCGCGGGCAGGGCCCCGGTTCGACACGATTCGGCAAGGCGCATGGCGGGCAATCATCGCCCCAGCCTAGCGCAGCAGTGCCAGCGTAGGAAAGCGCGTTCGCTGCCGGTCGATGGCAATCGGCAGGATGACGGACGGGCGCCCGACGCCGGGTCACCCGCCCACGGGCATTATTCGCCGTCGTATTTCAGCACGCCGTTGTAGTTGCCGATATTCTCGATCACCAGCGAGGTCGGCCGCTTGAAAACGCCGCGCAAGTCCTTGCAGCGTGCCGAGAGGGTTGCCGTAGCCGGATCGAATGTGACCGCCACGCAGCTTCTGGCGAACGTTCCGTCATTGTCGGCGGGCTGGTAGGTGAGCACTCCGTCGACGTTCTCGATATATTTGAGGCGGATCGAGGCGGGAACCATCTGGCCGGTCATCGTGCCGCAATTCGCCTTGATCGTTGCGCCGTCACTGAGGCTCGACGAGATGGTAATGTCCGAGCATGTCTGGATGAAACTTGCCGGACCGGCCTGTGCGGGCGCGGCGCCGAAGGTGCTACCCAGCCCGATGGCCGCGCCGAGACCCACGGTTGTTACGAGTATGCGCTTCATCACGTTCTCCTTCACGAGTGCCGTGGCAAGGCCTGTGCTTGCGCGCTCCGCAGGCCCGGGGATGCGATCCCTAGCACCCCCGAACCCTCGCGAGAGCGACCCCTCCCGACCATCGGCACGCTTGAAGTGCATGCCGCAGCCCGATCGGGCAACTGGCAGACCTACCAGTGGCCGCAGGGAAGTGCGTGCCTGTGTTTCACGGATTGCTCCCCACGGCCGATCGACGCATTTGTTTGATAAGACTGGCGCAAGTGGTAATATCGTCCGACTGCCGTCGTAGAACTCTTGCCGGAAAGCCGCCCTTGGACATCGATTTCCCGGAACTGATCGAGTTCTCCCCCAATCCTTACGTTCTCATGGACAGGGACCTGCGGCTTGTCTGGATGAACCGGGCGTATCTGGCAGTCACCATGCGCGCGCACGATGAAATCGTCGGGCGCACAATGTTCGAGGCATTTCCCAGCGACCCGGAATCCGAAAGCTTCCGCCTGCTCGACCAGTCTCTGCGCAATGTGCTGGAGACCGGGGAAGTCGATGAAATCGCGGTCATCCGCTACGATATCGCGCGGCCCGACGGATCGATGGAGGTGCGGTACTGGAGCGCCACGCACACCCCGCTCAAGGATGCCGACGGTCGCTTGCGCTTCATCCTGCAGCACACTGTGGACGTGACCGAACTGCACCGGCTGCGCCAGCTGCGCGACGAGGTGGGCCTGGTGAAGCGGGCCGAGCGCGTGCAGGCGCGCAACCGCGATCTCGCGCGCGAAAGCCAGCGCCTGGTCGACTTTTTCCAGCAGGCACCCGGCTTCGTCGCGGTGCTGGGCGGCCCCGACCATGAGTTCCAGATGGCAAATGCGGCTTACATGGACTTGATCGGGCGCGACGATGTGATCGGGCAAACCGTGGCAGAGGCTCTTCCCGAAGTCGTAGGGCAGGGCTTCGTCGAGATTCTCGACCGGGTGTACCGCACGGGCGAGCCCTACCTCGGGCAGCGCGAGCCGGTCATGCTCGAAAGCGGAGACGATCCGGGTGCCACCCGCCGGGTGCTGAACTTCATATTCCAGCCGATTTTCGACGAGGATGACACGGTGACCGGCATCATCGTGCAGGGCTACGATGTGACCGACCAGTTCGAATACGAACAGCGGCAGGCCTTGCTGATCAACGAACTGAACCACCGGGTAAAGAATACGCTCGCCGTGGTGCAGAGCCTGGCGCAGCAGACTTTCCGCGACGTGCCGGATTCGCAAGCCGCGATGGCAACCTACAAGGCGCGCCTGCATGCACTGGCGACCGCGCATGGGATGCTGACCGAATCCAGCTGGCGCCCCGCCAGCGTGCAGGAGATCGTGCAGCTGACCGTGGGCGCTGCCTTCGGGGAAACCGACGGGCGGCTGGTGCTGCGCGGGCCGGACTTCCTCCTCGATCCCGAAGTGGCGCTGGCGCTGACGATGATCGTGCACGAGCTGGCGACCAATGCGATCAAGTATGGCGCGCTGTCGAACGATACGGGGCAGGTGCTGGTGGAATGGTCGATCGATGCGGGCGAGGAGTGCGATGTCCTGTCATTCGGCTGGCGCGAGAGCGGCGGGCCGGAGGTTTCCCCTCCGCAGCGGCAGGGCTTCGGCACGAGGCTGATTCGCAGCGGCATCACCTCGAAGCGCGGGACGAAGGTCGACCTGTCGTACGAACCCGCCGGGGTGGAATGCGACCTCGAGGTGTCGCTGGAATGCGGCGCACGCCGCGGCGGCGGGATCAGCTCCCCCGCGGTGCCGGGATAAGGGCCTGCGCCACGATCAAAACGACCTTGGCATCCCCAGTACATGCTCGCCGACATAGCTCAGGATCAGGTTCGAACTGATCGGGGCGACCTGGTACAGCCGCGTCTCGCGGAACTTGCGCTCCACATCGTACTCCGCTGCGAAGCCGAACCCGCCGAAGGTCTGCATGCAGGTATTGGCGGCCTTCCATGAGCTTTCGGCGGCGAGGTGCTTGGCCATGTTCGCTTCCGCCCCGCACGCCTCGCCCGCGTCGAACAGGCGGCATGCCTCATAGCGCATCAGGTCCGCCGCGCGCACTTCCATATAGGCTTGTGCGATGGGGAACTGGACGCCCTGGTTCTGGCCGATGGGCCGGTCGAACACGACGCGCTCGCTGCCATATTCGGCCGCCTTCTCGACGAACCAGTAGCCATCGCCGATGCACTCCGCCGCGATCAGTGCGCGTTCGGCGTTCAGCCCGTCGAGGATGTAGCGGAAGCCCTTGCCTTCCTCCCCGATCAGGCTGCTCGCGGGCAGTTCGAGCCCGTCGAAGAACACCTCGTTGGTCTCGTGGTTGACCATGTTGCGGATCGGGCGGATTTCCATGCCCTTGCCGATGGCCGCGCGCAGGTCGACGAGGAAGATCGAGAGCCCGTCGGACTTGCGCTGCACCTCGTCGCGCGGGGTGGTGCGGGCGAGCAGGATCATCAGGTCCGAATGCTGGATGCGGCTGATCCACACCTTCTGCCCTTCGACCACGTAGGTATCGCCTGTGCGCACGGCGCGCGTCTTCAGGTCGGTGGTGTTGGTGCCGGTGCCGGGCTCTGTCACCGCCATGCTCTGCAGCCGCAGCGCGCCGCTGGCGATTTGCGGGAGGTACTGCGCCTTCTGCTCCGCGCTGCCGTGCCGCAGCAGCGTGTTCATATTATACATCTGCCCGTGGCACGCGCCCGAATTGCCGCCCGCCCGGTTGATCTCTTCCATGATGATCGACGCTTGCGTGAGGTTCAGCCCCGCGCCGCCGAACTCCTCGGGGATCAGCGCGGCCATCCAGCCTTCCTTCGTCAGCGCCTCGACGAATTCCTCCGGGTATTCGCGCGCATCGTCTTTCTCGCGAAAATAGGCGTCGCCGAACCCGCGCACGAGGGCGCGCACAGCGTCGCGGATTTCGGGATGGTCGTTGCGTGCGGCGGGGATGGGCAATGCGGCGTCCTGCGTGGTTGGATCCCTGCCTTAGCGGCAATCGCGCACGCATCAAATGCGCTCCGCCCGTCCCTTCCAGCGAACGCGCCATCGCGAAATCGCGATATGGCGGAACGGTTTTGCGGGGCAGGGCATTGGCTTCACTCGTCACACAGACGTGCCGCGTGAGCGTTCGTCACACCAAACAGATCAGGGGCATAAAGCGGGGGCTTTTATGCGCCGGTTCCTCGAAAAGAGGCGCTGGCGGGTGGGTTGCGTGTCCGGTTGCCGGGCGCGCGAGCCAAGAGAAATGGAGTTGCCACTATGAAGACTGTCACCAACCCGACCAAGGCCGCCATCCTGTGCGGTATCGCCGCGATTGTCATGCCGACCAGCCTTTCGGCGCAGCAGCAATGGGCGGATACCAAGGCCAGCGCCGGCGCCGATACCACTCTGACCGTCACCGCGAATGTCCCGGCGGATATTTCCGGCCTGCCCGAGGGGCCGGAGATCGACGGGTTCATCTCCGCACGCAAGGGCGACCGGATACAGGTGACCACGGCGGATGGAACCCGCACCATGGTCCTCGTCAGCGAAGGGACCGAGATCAAGGCGCGCGGCGGCTTCCTGGGGCTTGGGCGGACCTCGCTTGCCGACGACCAGCTGTTCAACGGTGTGCCCGTGTCTGTCGATACCGTGCAGTGGGACCAGGGCCTGATCGCATCGAAAATCAGCATGAAGAACAGCGACCTGAAGACCGCTGCGATGATCCAGCGCGGGACCGAGCAGGGCTTTGCCGAACAGACCGCCGCGACCGAGGCGCTGCGCGGGCGCGTGGCCGATATCGACAATTACAACGTGAAGGGCACCACCAACGTCTATTTCGACACCGGCGAATATGCGCTGTCGGGCGAGGCCCAGGCGCAGCTGTGCGGTGCCGCGGCGCAGGCCGACCAGACCGAGAACGCGCTGCTGCTGGTCGTAGGCTACACCGATTCGACCGGTAGCTACGAGATCAACCAGGAGCTGAGCGAGAAGCGCGCCGAGCGTGTGGTGAACTACCTGCAGCAGCAGTGCGGCTGGAAGCCGTATCGCATGCTGACTCCGACCGGCATGGCACAGGCCGACCCGGTAGCGGATAACAGCACCGATTACGGCAAACAGCAGAACCGCCGCGTGGCGGTGAACATCCTCGTCAGCAAGGCTGTCGACGGGATGGGCGGCTAAGCCCGATGATGCCGGGGGCGGGCTGCGAGGTCCGCCCCTTATCAATTCGCCTATGCCGATCCCATGCGCTGCTTGACCTGACGCCAGCACTCGTCAAACATCGAGCTTGGGTCGGAGCGTCATAGGGAGCCACGCATGAAATCGGGTCTGGTATGGGCGCTTACGCTGCTGGTTTGCGCCTCGCCCGTCTCTGCGGCGCAGCCTGTAACCACCTCCCCCGAAACCTCCACTGGCAAGACCCGTCTCTTCGTCCTGACCGATATCGAGGCGGACCCCGACGATACGCAATCGCTTATCCGCCTCCTGCTTTACGCCAACGAGATCGATATCGAGGGGCTCGTCGCGACAACCTCGGTTCACAAAAAGAGCGCACCCGCGCCTGCATCGATCCGATACGTCATCGAGAACTACGCGAAGGTCCGTGACAATCTGATCCAGCACGATCCCGCATATCCTTCAGCCGATACGCTCGCTGGATTGGTGGACGCAGGACAGCCCATCTACGGAATGGCCGGTGTCGGTGAGGGCAAAGACAGCGCGGGATCCCAAGCTCTGATCGCAGCCCTCGAACGGCCCGACCCACGACCGCTTTGGGTCACCGCATGGGGAGGGCCGAACACGCTTGCCCAAGCGCTTCACACTATCCGCGCGACCCGCTCGCCTCAGGATGCGGACCGTCTGATCTCGAAGCTCCGGGTCTATACGATATCGGATCAGGACGACAGCGGCCCATGGATGCGCGAGCAGTTTCCCGGGCTGTTCTATATCGTCAGTCCCGGAGGATACGGCGCGGCAACCTGGACCGGGATGAGCGCCGTGGTCGCTAACTTCGACAACACGACGATCTCCAATACCTGGATCGCGGACAACATCCAGCAAGGTCACGGCCCATTTGGTGCTGCATACCCGGATGTTGCCTATGGGATGGAAGGCGATATTCCTTCTTTTCTGGGCCTGATCCCCAACGGCCTGAATGCCCCCGACCGGCCCGACTGGGGCGGCTGGGGAGGGCGATATGCATTGCGCACTCCGGCGAGGGAGGAAACCGATCCCGACGGGTTTACGGGAGGCGTGCCTGTTCCACCCGAAACCAGACCCATCTGGACCAACTCGGATGACCGCGTGACGCCTTTTCGCAAGAGCGACTTCGGCGTCGCAATCGCGCCGATGGACCGGAGTTACTCTGGCTTTCGGGAGACGATTTGGCGCTGGCGCAACGACTTTCAGAACGACTTCGCAGCGCGAATGGACTGGACGGTGCGGGGCCCTGCCGAAGCCAATCACCCGCCCCAGGTGCGCGTTGTAACCCCCGCGCGGATAAAGGTGCGCAGCGGGCAGCATGTCGGCCTCAACGCCTTCGGCACTACCGATCCCGACGGCGACAGCCTCAGTTATCAGTGGTTCGAATATCCCGAAGCAGGCACCTGTCCGGCCACTGCAACCTTTTCGGGCGCGGACAATCTCTACGAGCGGGGTTTTACCGCTCCCGAGGTGGACCGCAAATGCGAGTTACATTTCATCCTGCGGGTGACCGACAAGGGCTCACCGCCATTGACCCGTTACGCGCGG
Organism: Alteriqipengyuania sp.; assembly: GCF_964222115.1. NCBI lineage: Bacteria > Pseudomonadati > Pseudomonadota > Alphaproteobacteria > Sphingomonadales > Erythrobacteraceae > Alteriqipengyuania > Alteriqipengyuania sp. The sequence continues at coordinate 7,663 of NZ_CAXQBM010000063.1, read as the reverse complement.
GTTGTCGCCACGGTTAGTCCATGATGGGAGGATGGACGTCGATAATGGTGAGAGTCCTTTCTCATTTCACCGCATCGGCACGATAAGCGGATTGAACTCGCCTTGCTCGGCGGTGCGATCCGCAATGACAGTGAAGCCCTCACCGCACATCCGCTCCTTGCCGGTTTCATCCGCGAGGATTTGCGGAATGATAGCGAGACGGATGGCTTTACGGTCTTCAAAATATTCAAATGTGTAGCATTTCTCACCCGAGAAATATGCCGATCTGGCAATCTGAATCGAAGCGATTTGCAACACGCGGTTCTTCAGGTCGACGTCATACGGCTTGTCCTGCACCGTGACGCAACCGGTCATTCCCAACAGGTAGCAGGTGGCAACGAGACTTCGGAACGAGCCTCGGCGAACTGTCACTCCCCCGTCCCCTCGTACGCGTCGACGATGCGGCCCACGATCGGGTGGCGCACCACGTCGGCGCTGGTGAAGCGGATCGTGCCGAAGCCTTCGACGCCTTCCAGCTTGTCGACCGCATCGGCCAGCCCGCTCATCCGGTCGCCGCCGGGGATGTCGACCTGCCGCGGATCGCCCGCGATCACCATTCGGCTGTTCTGGCCGAAACGGGTGAGGAACATCTTCATCTGTTCGCGCGTGGTGTTCTGCGCCTCGTCGAGGATCACGAAAGCGTCGGCCAGCGTACGCCCGCGCATGAAGGCGATGGGCGCGATTTCGATTACCCCGCTGGCGATGTGCCGCTCCACCTGTTCGGGCGGCATGCAATCGTACAGCGCGTCGTAGAGGGGGCGCAGGAAGGGATCGACCTTGTCCTTCATGTCGCCGGGCAGGAATCCGATCTTCTCGCCCGCTTCCACCGCCGGTCGGCTGAGGATCAGGCGCTGCACGCTGCCGCTGGTCAACTGCGCGACCGCCTGTGCGACCGCTAGGTAAGTCTTGCCTGTACCCGCCGGGCCGAGCGCGAAGATGATATCGTCGCGGCTGAGCGAGCGCATGTAGTGCGCCTGCACCGCGCTGCGCGGAACGATGGTCTTGCGCCGCGTGCGGATCATGATCGGCGGCGCGCCATCCTCGCCCGCCTTGCGCCCCTTGATGATCCCGTCCAGCGTGGGCTCGTTGGTCATTGCGATGATTGCCTCGATCGCGCCTTCGTCGAGGTCCTGCCCCAGTGCCAGCTTGTCGTACATCGACTGCAGCACGTCTCGCGCGCGGGCGACCGAATCCTCGGGACCTTCGATCACCACCTTGTCGCCGCGTGCGGAGATGAACACCGACAGGCGGTTCTCCACCTGCACCAGGTTGGCGTCAAACTGGCCGAACAGCGGCACCAGCAGCGACTGGTTCTCGAAATTCATTTCGGCCTGTGCGCGACGAACCTCGCGCGAAGGGTGCGGTGGCGGGGAAAGCCGGGGCTCTCCGGCGCGGGATGGTCTGCGGCCCATGCGTCTCCTGCGGATAAGGGGCTTGATTGCGAGTCGCGAGTTTAGGCTGCCCCCCGGGGGAGGCAAGCGCGCGCGCCCGGTCGCGGTGGAAAGTCACGCGCCTGTCACGCAGGCGCCACCCGTAGGCCAGCTGATACACGCTGCGACAAAAATCTTGCGAAGATGAACAGGCACGCGCGCCATCCGTTCAGGTTGGCGGGAATATTTATGAACACATGCCCGCTGATGGGCGTTCAAGGAGTGACCGGAATGCGTAAACTTGTAATCATGGCAGTGGCCGCTGGCCTCGTCCTGCCCGCTACTGCCAATGCCCAGCGTGGCCCCGACGACAATCGCAACGCGCGTTCGCAAGGACAGGTGCAACCCACCGCGCAGCAGCGCGCAACAAGCCCTGAATGGAACGCGCGCCTTGCCGCTCGCGAAGCGTATCAACAGCAGCAGCGGCAGGAAGCCCGCCGCGAAGCCCGCGATGACCGGCGCGAAGACCGCCGCGATGCCCGGCAGGATCGGCGCGAGGATCGCCGCGACTACCGGCAGGACCGCCGCCAGAACTACCGCGACTGGCAGGCCTATCGCCAGGCCGATCGCAATGCCTTCCGCCGGGGTGCCTATGTCGCGCCGCGCGGCCACCGCTATCGTGCGGTGCGGGTCGGCGCCCGCCTGAGCACGAACCTGTTCTGGGGTTCGCGCTACTGGATCAACGCGCGCGACTATTACCTGCCGCAGCCGCGCTACGGCTATCAGCGCTACATTCGCTACGGCAACGACGTGCTGCTGGTCGACACCCGCAATGGCCGCGTGCTGCAGGTATACAGCCGCTTCTTCTGGTGATCCCTGCCGGATGATCGGCGATGCGAAGCGCCTGGCCTCTCGAAAGAGGGGTCAGGCGTTTTCGTATCGGCGTTCGTGCGCGGAGACAGGTTCGCCGCGCAGCGAGTTCGGGCCTGCATCGGCCAGCGTAGCCTGTACCAGATCGCCGATTGCGATATCCTCGCCTTCGAAAAACACCGATTGCAGCCAAGGCGATTTGCCTAGCCACTGGCCGGGCAGCTTGCCCTTGCGCTCGACCAGCACCTCGCAGGTCTTGCCCACGCTGGCGGTGTTGAATGCGTGCTGGTCCCGGTTGAGACGGTCCTGCAGCCGGGCGAGGCGATCCTTCATCACCTCTGCAGCGACCTGCCCGTCCATGCTGGCTGCGGGCGTGCCGGGACGGGGCGAGTACTTGAAGCTGAACGCCTGCGCATAACGCACTTCGTCGACCAGCTTGAGCGTATCTTCGAACTCGGCCTCGGTCTCGCCCGGGAAGCCGACGATGAAATCGCCTGAGAGCGCCAGGTCGGGCCGTGCTTCGCGGAAGCGTTCGAGCAGGCGCAGGTAGCTCTCGACCGTGTGGCTACGGTTCATCGCTTTCAGCACGCGATCATTGCCCGCCTGCACCGGCAGGTGGAGGAAGGGCATCAGCTTCTCGACCTCGCCATGTGCGGCGATGATCTCTTCGTCCATGTCCGCCGGATGGCTGGTGGTGTAGCGGATGCGCGCGAGGCCATCGATCTTGGCAAGCTCGCGGACCAGCCCGGCGAGCCCGGTGCGGTGGCCCTTTGCATCCTCTCCGCTCCATGCGGATACGTTCTGGCCGAGCAGTGTGATCTCGCGCGCGCCGCCTTCGACCAGGCGCTGCGCTTCGGCGACCAACTCGGCGAAAGGCCGGCTGATCTCCGCTCCGCGCGTATAGGGCACAACGCAATAGGTGCAGAACTTGTCGCACCCTTCCTGGATGGTGAGGAAGGCCGCCGGGGGTGCGGTGCGGCGCTGCGGGAGGCCTGCGAACTTCGCCTCGGCGGCAAGGTCCATTTCCGTCGTGCGCTGGCCCTTCGTGGCGCGTTCGAGCATCGCGGGCAGGTTCTGGTAGGCCTGCGGGCCGACCACCATCGAGACCGCCGGGGCGCGGGCCATGATTTCCTCGCCCTCAGCCTGTGCAACGCAGCCTGCGACTGCGATCAGCGGCGATGAGCCATCCTCGCGCCGCAAACGGCCGATGTCGGAGTAAACCTTCTCGGTCGCCTTCTCGCGGATATGGCAGGTGTTGAGCACCACCAGGTCCGCCTCCTCGCCCTCGGGCGCGGGCGCAATGCCCTGCTGGCTGAGCAGCTCGCCCATACGCTCGCCATCATAGACGTTCATCTGGCAGCCGAAGCTCTTGACCCGATAGGTCTTGGGAGGAGTCGTGGGTTTCATGAAGAGCGCGCGTCTAATTCATTGCGCGCTGCGGTTCAATCTCCGGCGGGCACGTCGCCCTCGATCCGGTAATGGATCGGCTTGAAGCTACCGCCATTGGAGGCATAGGCCGAGCACGCAGTGAGCCCGATCACCAGGTCCATATGCGCGCGGAAGCGGATCGACTCGCCCGGCTGGCTGGCGGGCGGGTCGACCGACAGCTTGCCCGAGCCGCCATCGACCGGCACGTTCATGAAGACGTTGAAGGCGGTCGGGATCGCATCGCGCTCGATCCCGTAGGGCGCCAGCGCCTCGGCCAGGTTGCCAAAGCAGCCACGGTGCACCGGCTTGTCCGGGTAGAAATGCCGGAAGGTATCTTCGCTGCACGGGGTCAGCAGATAATCGTGCTGGCCCAGCGTATCCTCCTCGATCTCCAGCATCACGTTCGATCGGTTGGACCAAAGTTTGTTGCCGGTGGAGAGGTGGATCGTCTCCTCGTAATCGAAGGTGCGCCCGTTCGACATGACTTCGCGCACGTCGCCGCGCGCATAGGCGACCATGTCGGACACCTGCGTGCCCTGCGGATCGATCACGGTGAAGGCCTGGCCCGCCTCGACGACGAAGGCGGTGCCGCTGCGGGGCGGGATTTCGATGGTCTGGCTCACAGCAAGCTCGCGAAGGCGTGATCTTTCGACGGGCCCCTGCTGAACGGACACGCCCAATCCTCGTCCACCGCGCGCCCGCTATATTGCCGTGCCTCGCTGCTCTCCCCATGGCGCGCGAGCATCGGGTTGATGTCGCCGGCAAGCGCCAGGTCGCGATCGAGAATGCGTTCCCGCATGCGCTCGTACACACCGCTCTCCCGCAACCATTCGAACTGTTCGTGCAGGTTGAACACCAGCGATGGTTTGGGGAAACGACGCGCTGGGCGAGAGGCATTGGGATGCAGGCCGACCACGAAAAACGCCTGCCCGCCGAAACTGAGCGAGAAGTCCGGTTCGGACGGATCGCTGCTCACGCTCGGATCGGGACGCTGTGCCAGCCACACGTCCTTGTCCGACAGTGACTGGATGCGCTCCCACATCGCGGCCTCGAACTGTTTTTCGTCGAGGTCGAGGGGCCCATCGAAGATGACCACCATGCTGCGGAGTTCACGCGGGGGAAGGTCGCGCTTCGCCCATGCCATCAGCGCTTCGTGGATCTTGAGGTCGTTCCACGCGCTGGTCAGGTCGCGCGCGAGCACGAACTCCATATTGCCCTTCGCCAGCGTCGACTTCGCGCCGACGCAGGGGAAAGACGGGCTCTCAATAATGTTTTGAAATTGTTCGACCCTCTGGTCGATATCGAGGCAATTTTCCATGTCGGGGCAAACCGACGTGGGCTTCGGCAAGTTCCCGACCCATCAAATGCTAGTGTCTGCCACGGGCGGCAGCTTCGCCTTGCTATAGCGGATCGGTGCAACGTCGTGGTCGAAGGGCCGCAAGCCGTGGCCCATCTCGCGTTCCAGCGTCTCGACAATCCGCGCGCGCGCTTCCGCCGCGATCGCCTTGCGCCCGCGATATGCTTCCGGGCTGAACGGTTCGAGGAAGTGCACGCCCAGCGGGAAGGTGCCCTTGCGCGCCATCACGCGCTTGTAATTGTTGAGCCCGCCTTCCTCGCCGATCCAGCCGATCCATTCGGCCACCGCACCGTAATCGAGCACCACCGGCTGCACCAGCACGCCCGGCGGGGGCGGCTCCAGCACGCTGAGCATGGAGGATTTGAACGGCAGCAGCGAATGCCCGTCGGTCGTGGTGCCTTCGGGGAAGACGGTGACCGACCAGTTGTCCATCAGCGCCTCGCGCAGCGCGTTGATCTGCGCGGCGACGCCCAGCCGGTCCTCGCGCTGGACGAACACCGTGCGGTTGAGGCTGGCGAGCCACCCCACCAGCGGCGAGGCCTTGAGTTCGGCCTTGGCGACGAAGGCGGTGCCGCTCGCCCCTGCCAGCGTCAGGATATCGACCCAGCTGACATGGTTCGCGATGAAGAACACGTCGCGGCGCAGCGGCACGCCGTGGCGTTTAACCCGCGCGCCCACCACCCACGCGGCATAGCCGAGGAACCACTTGGGGAAGGGCGAGCCGTAGGAAATGACGCGATAAACATGGTGCAGCGGAACCGCGACCAGCAGCCCGAGCGCGAGCATGAGCGTGCGCGTCCACAACCGCACCCAGCCCATGAAGGAGACCGGCGTCTTCTCGCCGCGCGCGGCGGCCTGCCGCTTCGCCCATTCCGGTCCGAATTCCGGTGTCTTGTCAGCCATCGCGTTCGAGGCGGACGCCATAAAGCTCCATCCGGTGATCGACGAGCCGATAGCCGAGTTTCTCCGCAATCTGCTTCTGCAGCGCCTCAAGCTCGGGGTCGACGAATTCGACCACCTTGCCGCTTTCGACATCGATCAGGTGGTCGTGGTGTGATTCCGGCGCGGGCTCGTAACGGGATCGCCCGTCGCCAAAATCGTGCCGGTCGAGCACGCCAGCCTCTTCGAAGAGGCGAACCGTGCGATACACCGTGGCGATGGAGATGCCCGGATCGATCTTCGACGCCCGTTCGTGCAATTGCTCGACATCGGGATGATCGTCGCTGTTCGACAGCACGCGGGCGATGACCTTGCGCTGCTCGGTGATGCGCAGGCCCTTGTCGGCACACAATTGTTCGAGATCGATTTGTTGGGGCACGCGTGATTCCTCAAGCTTTCGCTCGGGCATAGGACGGGTGCGCGGCCCGCTCAAGCCTCACCGGTCGGCCTTTCACAGCCGACCGGCAGGCAGGGGAGTTACGCGTCGGTCTTTTTGCGACGACCGCGGCGCTGGCCAGGGGCGCGGCCAAGGCCGATCTTCTTCGCCAGTTCGCGGCGCTTTTCGGCGTAGTTGGGCGCAACCATCGGGTAATCGCTTGGCAGGTTCCACCGCTCGCGATATTCCTCGGGGCTCATGTCGTAATTGGTGCGCAGGTAGCGCTTGAGCATCTTCAGCTTCTTCCCGTCCTCGAGGCACACGAGGTAGTCGGGCTTGATCGATGCACGAATCGAGACGGCGGGTTCGGGGCGCTCTTCTTCCTGCGCCTGGCCCGACGAGAGGCCCGAAAGTGCCGAATACACATTATTGATCAGCACCGGAACGTCGTCGAGTTCGGCCGCATTATTGGCCACGTATGCTTCGACGATGTTGGACGTGAACGCGATAAGCGTCTGCGTCATTTCGATATCTTGGTCTTCCATCAATTTCCTCTAGAGTTTTTATATGCGCGCTTCGGGGGGATTAGAGCGGCATACGCATATTTCCTTGTAGCAAAGACTTGGAAATTGCAATGCGTTGCGGCCTTGTTGCAGGCGAATATTGCTGAATAAAATCTTTAAGAAGGGTCTATCTCGAGCGCGAAGGTAATGGCGTCCATCCGTGCCCCGTCGGCGATAGAATAATAGTTCCGGCGTCGCCCGATCGGGCTGAACCCGTGCGCTTCGTACAGCGAGCGGGCAGGGTTGTTCTCCCGCATTTCGAGGAACAGCTTTTCGGCCCTGCGCAAACGCGCATTCGCGGCGAGGATCGCCAGCAGCCTGGTCCCGATCCCGCGCCGGCGAAGCGCCGGTTCGACCGCGATGAGCAGGATTTCTTCCTCGCCCGGTGCCGCGCGCACGATGGCAAAGCCGATGGCGTCCGCCGGATCGAGCGGGGCATGGCCAGCCGCATCGACCAGCGTGGCGTGTGTGTTCGCCAGCTGAAGGGCGGAGGCAATTTGCGAACGGGTCCATGCCTCGCCCCATTGCGGGTCGAAGGCGGCGTCCATGATCCGCATGATCGCGTCGAGCGCGGCGTCGTTCATCGGCCCGTGATTCACCGGCTGGTGCTCATCGGTTGCGCATCGGGCCCGCGGCCATAGATGGGCGAAGTGTCGGCGGCGAAAGTGCCCTCGGCCAGCAGTTGGGTATGGCGGGCATCGGGTAGCAAGTCGATCGCGCG
>NZ_CAXQBM010000062.1:0-62032 GCF_964222115.1 Alteriqipengyuania sp. | reverse complement strand
TGGCGGGCAACGGGCCGATCCGTCGACTGGTGCCGGTGGATGTGCGCCAGTCCATGGCCAATGGCGGCGGCCCGGCCTGCCTGCGGTTGCGCGTGGTGGCGGACCCGGCGACGATCGACCCGCGCTTCCTGCTCGACGAAGCCAAGGCGGACCGGATCGAGGCGGTGATCGCGCGGCATTGGCCCGAGAGCATTACGCCCGATCAGCTGGGTACCGATGCGCTGGCGGACCAGGTCCGCGCCGCGCGCGCCGCGCTGCTCGATACGCTCGAAATCGACGGCGTATAGTTAACACGCTGGCAACCGTGTCGGGTAAGTTTACACTGCCTGACCGGTTAACCATCGCACTGCCCCGCGATCCTCGATTGGCATGAGGCTTGCGAGTGATCCGGGACGCGCGTGTTAAGGAAGTTTGCTCGGATGTTTCGCAAGTTCAGACGCCTGTTCGTCATCAAGACGCGGTTCGAGGCGTTCCTGATCATCTACGCGCTGGCGCTGGGCGCGATGACCCGCGGGGCGAACTACCTGGTCGAATATCCGGGGTTCTTCGGGTGGGCGCTATTCCTTGCCTGCTCCGGCGCGGTGTTCCTGGCTGGCGCAAAGATCCTCGACTGCCTGAAGTATGAGCGGGCCGAGAAGGCAGCGTTTGTTGATCGCACGCAAAGACGCGAAGATGCCGCGCGACGCTGAACTGGAGCACCTCGTCGGAGTCGTCATCGATTGCGGCTATCACCTGCATGACAACCTTGGCCCCGGATTGCTGGAAAGCGCATACGAACGCTTGATGTTCGAGGAATTGCGCCGCTCCGGGATCGCCGTCCAGCGGCAGGTATCGATGCCGCTCAAGCACAAAGGCGTTGTCATCGACAACGCCTATATGATCGATCTTCAGATCGATGGTCGGCTTATCATAGAGTTGAAATCGGTCGAAAGGCTCATGCCGGTACACGCCAAACAACTGCTCACCTATCTGCGTTTGGCAAAATTGCCGGTCGAGCTCTTGATGAATTTCGGCCAGCCGCTCTTCAAGGATGGCCTCAAGCGGATCGTCAATAATTACGACGATGGCCGCCACTAGCGCGACCTCTTCGCGTCTTTGCGTGAGAATAATCTAGCAATCCGGAAAGTGGGGGTTTCTGTTGCTAGCTACCCCCGGAGCCCCGGAATCCGTTCTGTTGCCCGGTCGGTCCAACCGCGCTTTAGCTTTGTAAGATCAGGGCGTTAGCCCGTCAGATTACGCAGCGAGAGCGAGTGCTTCGTTATCGTTGGCACTTGTGTAATGAGCTCTTTACGGACTGCTCATTCCGGGCAAAAACGATGCCTTTCAACGCATGTCGATCCTGGTTCGGCCCCATCAGGAAGCCCGGCCGATAACCTAGGGAGCCGGGCCTTTTGGTGGAGCCGCCGGGTACTGCCCCCGGGTCCATTGCGTCTATTTCACACCGCAGTTTATTGCCGTAGTCGGCCGAAGCCGACGCATCCTATATAGGGCGCGCTGCGTGAATATAAAGTGTCTGCGATGCGGAAGCTGCGCCCTAGGGTGCACCCCGTTCCGCTTTCAGCTCGGCCAGGATCTTCTTCAGAACATCGAGCTGGGGGTCGGTCGGCACGTCGTCGCTCTTGGAGCTGTCTTCCACCTCGGCCTGCTTGCGCTGCATTTCCTCGGTCACGCGGTTCACGCCGCGCACCAGCAGGAACAGGGCGAAAGCGACGATCAGGAAGTTGATGACCGCGGTGATCAGCGCGCCGTAGCCGATCATCGCCACGCCCGCCTCTTTCAGCTGCTCGTAATTGTCGAGCGAACCTTCATAGCCTTCTGGCACCTCGCCCAGTTGCAGGAACCAGTTGGAAAAATCGATGTCGCCGAAGATCCAGCCGATGACCGGCATCAGCACGGCATCGGTCAGCTGCTTCACGATCCCGCTGAACGCCGCGCCGATGACCACACCGACTGCCAGATCGATCACATTGCCGCGTGCGATGAATTTCTTGAATTCGTTGAACACCTTGACGCCCTTTCTGCTGTTGCCATGGGTCTCTTCGCATGGGAGCCTGTGCGAGACAATCGGCCAGTCCGTAAGCGACGAATCCTTGCGCAGGGCCGCACGTGTCGTATATTGGCAATACACCAGTTACCCGGAGGGACATCTCGATGCCGTTTCGCACATTTTTCCGCTCGATCCTGCTCGCGCTCGGCCTTGTTGCCTTGAGCGGTTGCGGTATCAACTCGGTCCCCACGGCAGAGGAAAACGCCAAGGCGCGCTGGGCCGACGTGCAAAGCTCTTACCAGCGCCGCGCGGACCTGATCCCCAACCTCGTCAACGTCGTGCGGGCTGCGGCGGAGAGCGAGGAGGAAATCCTGACGCAAGTGATCGAGGCACGCGCCAGCGCCAGCCAGGTGCAGCTGACCACCGACGATCTCAACGATCCCGAAGCCATCGCCCGGTTCGATGCGGCACAAAGCCAGGTCGGCGGTGCGCTTAGCCGCCTGCTCGTCACCGTGGAACGCTATCCTGAACTGCAGAGCCAGGCGCGCTTCGCAGACCTGATGGTACAGCTCGAAGGGACGGAGAACCGGATCGAAGTCGCCCGCAATCGCTACAACGAAGCGGTGCAGGAATATAACACCACGATCCGCACCTTCCCCTCCACCATCGCCGCCAACGTGATCTACGGATCGGAACCGATGCAGGGCTTCGAAGCGCGCGAAGGCAGCGACGTGGCGCCCGAGGTGAACCTTGAAGGTCTGGGCGGCGACGAGAATTGATCGGGCGCACGCCCCCGATGCCTCGCATGTCCGCATTCCTTGCGCTTCTGCTGGCCGCGCTGCTCGCGCTTCCGGCGGCGGCGCAAGACCTGCCACCGCGCCCCGATGGGCCGGTCTACGACGGCGCGGACATGATCGACGCGGCGACCGAGGCTCAACTCGACGAGAAACTGCGCGCCTATAACAGGGAAACCGGGCGCGCGGTGATCGTCGCCACCGTGCCCGACATGGGCGGAGAGACCGTGGAAGGCTACGCGGTCGATCTGTACGAAACATGGGGCATCGGCGGCGAAGAGACCGACGAGGGCGCACTGCTGCTGGTCGCAGAGGAAGAGCGCAAGATGCGCATCGAGGTTGGCTATGGCTCCACCCCGACGCTGACCGATGCGATGTCGGGCAGGATCATCCGCGACACGATCACCCCTGCCTTCAAGGCGGGCGATTTCTCGCGCGGGATCGCGGAAGGCGTCGATGGCATGATCGAAGCGCTCGACATGGATCCGGCCACGGCGAAAGCGATTGAAGAGGCGGAAGCTGCGGCGCGGTCAGACCGGGAGGAGATCACCTTCCTGACCGTGCTGGGTGCGATATTCTGGATCGGGTTGATCATCATGTTCGTCTCGATCTTTGCGCGCGGCAAGAAGGGTCGCAGGCGCCGGCGCTATGGCGCGGGCGATGCGATGGGCGATGTGATCCTGTGGACCGCGATCAACACTGCCATCAATGCCGCCAGCGATGGCGATGGCTGGGGCGGCGGAGGCGGCTTCGGCGGTGGGGGAGGCGGCTTCGGCGGCTTCGGTGGCGGCATGTCCGGCGGTGGCGGCGCGAGCGGAGGATGGTGATGCGGATTACCGAAGCCGATCATGAGGCAGTCACCCGCGCGGTTGCCGAAGCGGAGCTGACGACATCGGGCGAGATCGTCACCGTGGTGGCGCGCACTTCCGACGGATACACCGATGTTGCGCTTTCCATCGCGGCCTTCCTTGCCTTCACGAAGCTGGTGGCGCTGGCGTTCTTCCCGGATCTCACGCTCGGCATCATCGACAGCCTGACCGGCGGCTGGAACACCGAGTGGACGCCTGCTGGCCTGTTCGGTCTCGCCAGTGGAATAGGCATTGCGACGTTCCTGATCGTCTACGCGTTGCTGCTGATCCCGGCTGTCCGCTTTGCGCTGATCCCGGGCCGGGTGAAGACCTTGCGCGTGGAAGACGCCGCGATCCGCCATTTCAAGGTGGGTGCCGAGCGCCGCACGCACGGGCGCACCGGGGTGCTGATCTACGTCTCGCTGCAGGAACACCGCGCGCAGATCGTGGCGGACGAGGCGATTGCTGCAAAAGTCGATCCCGAAGTCTGGGGCGCTGCCATGGTCGACATGCTGCGCGAGATCAAGGCAGGCGACCTGGGCGCAGGGATCGCGGCAGGCGTGCGCGATGTGGGCGTGGTACTCTCCGAACATTTCCCGCGCGCCGATGACGACCAGAACGAGTTGCCCGACCGGCTGATCGCGCTGTAAGCGCGGGCCCATGACGCACAGCAAACCGCCCGAGGCAGACCTGCCCGAAGAGATCCGCTGGCAGGGCAAGTGGATCGTCGCCAAGCAGCGGGGTAAGTGGGAATATGCGGGCCGCGCACGCGGCATCCGCGCCGCCGCGATCATCGCCATCGACGAAGGGCAGGTCCTGCTGGTGGAGCAATATCGCGTACCGCTGGGCCGTCGCTGCATCGAGATCCCCGCCGGGCTGGTTGGCGATTCCGAAGACACCAGCGACGAAAGCGCCATCGCTGCCGCGCACCGCGAGCTGGAGGAAGAGACCGGCTACCGCGCGGCGAAGATCACCGATCTGGGCGAGTTCTTTTCGAGCCCCGGCATGGTCTCCGAAGGGTTCTCCCTGTTGCGCGCCGAGGGGTTGACGAAGGTCGGTGAAGGCGGCGGCACCGACGGGGAGGATATCATCGTGCACCGCGTTGCGCTGCGCGAACTGGGCGCCTTCGTGGAAGCGAAACGCGCCGAAGGGCTTGCAGTAGACGTGCGGATCGCGATGCTGCTGATGACACAGAGAATTGGAGAGAACGGATGGCTGGACGGGTAGCGGGCAAGCTCGCGCTGATTACGGGTGCGGCGCAAGGCCTGGGCGCGGCGCATGCACGGCGGCTCGCGGAGGAAGGCGCACGCGTGCTGTGCACCGATATCAACGGCGATGGCGCGGCGGAAACCGCGGCGGCGATCAACTCCACGCACGGAGACGGCACGGCCTATGCGATTACGCATGACGTGACAGATCCGGCTGCGTGGCAGGCGGCGGTAGACGCCGCGCGCGAACAGCTGGGCGGGCTCAACGTGCTGGTCAACAATGCCGGAATGGGTGTCGCGGGCAATATCGAGACCTGCGATTTCGCGGACTGGCAACGCTGCTTCTCGGTCAACGTGGATTCGATCTTCCACGGCTGCCAGAAGGCCCTGCCGCTGATGCGCGAACATGCGCCGGGTTCGATCATCAACCTGTCGTCGATCGCGGGCCTGATCGCGAGCGACACGATGCCCGCATATAACTCGTCGAAGGCGGCGGTGTGGATGCTGACCAAGTCGATCGCGCTGCACTGCGCGAAGAACAACATGGGCATTCGCTGCAATTCGATCCACCCGACCTTCGTCGATACGCCGATCCTCGACGGGACCGCGCGGCACCACAGTATCGACAAGGGTGTGTTGCTGGAAAAGCTGGCGCGGCAGATCCCGCTCAAGTTCGTCGGCGAACCAAACGATATCGCCAATGCGGTGGTCTACCTGGCGAGCGACGAGAGCCGGTTCATGACCGGCGCCGAGATGAAGCTGGACGGCGGCATCTCCGCGATGTGAGCCAGATGTGCAACGGGGGCGCATTGCGTAACCGCTTGCGCCCCCGGCAGAACGGCCGGGTCTGCGATACCCGGACCGTGGATGATGCGATGCCGGTCAGTCGGCGATCGCCCATATGATCGGGTACACGATCAGCAGCGATCCGAAGAAGAAGATCGTCGCGAGGACCCATGCGATGCGGACCAGCGCGACATCCCAACCGAAATAGTTGGCCATGCCCGCGCACACGCCGCCCATGACGGCGCGCTGACGGTCGAGGCGGAAGCGGCGTTCGGGCAGCGAACCGCGGGTGTTGTCGTCGATCTGGCTCATGCGACCATCCCGGCGCTGTCGACCATCACGGGGACGATCGCGAAGGCGAAGGCGAGGCCGGTGAAGGCGAGCGCTCCGGCACCGGCGAGCATGTTGCGGACGAAGGACGGCATTTCAAAAATCTCCTCTGGATGAATGTGTCGGTGTGAATTGAAGGATTGGATCAGGCGATCGCGGTTCAGGCGATCATCAGGCCATTGGGGCTCGCCGGCACGATGGCGGTGGCGAAGAAGATGGCCGAAACGCCCAGCGCGAAAACGGCGCCGAACAGGCGGGTGCGGATATCGGTAGCAGTCATTTTAAGTCTCCTCATGTTGGTGCCGGTGGGCCCTCCCGCCGGACATCCACAGCATTGCAGGAGGCGTGCCAGTTTGAGGAAATGGGGGATTTCTGCGCTTTCTGCCTTACTGGTTGCGACAGATCTTGTTCACCAATCCGAAAGCTTGGGATTTTTCACCACATGTTGGAATGGCCGATTTGCACAGCCGGGCTGGCCTGCCATCGCCGCACGCGCTAGGCGCCTTGGAAAGGCCTTCGCACGTGGCACTCGACCGCATTTCCCTTCACGATTTTCGCAACCATCCGGCGACCGAGCTGGAAGGGACCGCGCGCTTCAACCTGTTGGTCGGCGCCAATGGTGCGGGCAAGACGAACGTGCTGGAGGCGCTGTCGCTGCTCGCACCCGGGCGCGGACTGCGCCGGGCCAAGCTGCCCGAGATGGCGCGCGGAGCGGGCGCGGGCGGGTTCTCGGTGGGTGCGCGCCTTTCGCCACAGGATGGCGGCGAGCCCATCCAGCTGGGCACCATGATCGACCCCGCACAGCCCACCCGCCGCCGGGTGCGGATCAACCGCGCGGATGCGAGCGCGCTGGCGCTGGCCGAATGGCTCTCTGTCCGCTGGCTCACGCCCTCGATGGACGGGCTGTTCATGGATAGCGCCGGGGCCCGCCGCCGGTTTGTCGACCGGCTGGTGCTGGCGATCGCTCCGCAGCATGCCACGCTCTCCAACCGATACGAGGCCGCTTTGCGCGACCGCAACCGGCTGCTGTCGGACGAGGTCGCACCCGATCCGCGCTGGCTCGATGCGCTGGAGGCCCAGCTTGCGGAACATGGCGCGCAGATCGCGGCGAACCGCAGGACGCTGGTCGATCAGCTCAACGCAGCCCTCCTCGCCGCCGACGATGCGCACTTCCCCAGGCCCGCGCTGGCGCTGGAGCCCGTTGGGCCCGAGGAGCGCGAGGCTCTGGCAGCGGCGCTGTGCGATGGCCGCCCGCAGGATCGCCGCGCCGGGCGCACGCTGACCGGCCCGCACCGGACTGAGCTTGCGGTGACCCTGGCCGACAAGCGGGTGCCCGCCGCGCAGGCTTCGACCGGGGAGCAGAAAGCCATGCTGATCGCCATCATGCTCGCGCATGGCACGCTGGCCGCAAAGGACCGTGCGGGGATCCTGCTACTGGACGAGGTTGCCGCGCATCTCGACCCGGATCGGCGCGTAGCGCTGTTCGATCGGCTCGCCGCGAATGGCGAGCAGGTGTGGATGACGGGGACGGAGCGCGCGCCGTTCGAGGCGATCCTGCCCCACGCAGCCTTGTGGGATGTCGCAGGGGGTACCTTGCAGCGCGGGTGACGCCCGCCCCCTCGCACCGAGGCGAAGGGGCAGGGAAGGTCACCTATTCGAAGGTTTGCGCGGTCACCTCTTCCTTGGGGCTGGGCCCGAATTGGTTCTCTCCTGGAGTACCATCGAGGAACATGAAGACCAGCAGCACCAGCCCACCCAAAGGAATGAGATTGAGGAGGATCCACCAGCCCGATTTGTCCTGATCGTGCAGGCGCCGCACCGTTACGGCGAGGTTGGGTATCAAGAGAGCTAACCACACGATCACGAGTGGGATCGTCAGAAGATCGCTGATCCCTCCGCGTTCGAGAGGATCGCCTGCCGCATCCACCGCACCGATCACGAGCGCCATAGCGATAAACAAAATCCACTGACCGAGCTGGAACATCCAGTACTCGAGCCGGCGGGAGCGGCCTTCGAAGTCGGCGTACCGCTTCAGCGGCAAGAACATCCATTGCATCTGATTCCCCCCTTGGACGCGCGCCTTTCGGTCGATTCCGATACGCACAGCAGCCCTGCGGATTTGCGCATAGCAGTGCGCCTATCGCAAGCCGTTTCGCACCTTACTCAGACAAAAAAGGGGGCCCGCGAAGGCCCCCTTCC
The DNA here is from genome assembly GCF_964222115.1 of Alteriqipengyuania sp. NCBI lineage: Bacteria > Pseudomonadati > Pseudomonadota > Alphaproteobacteria > Sphingomonadales > Erythrobacteraceae > Alteriqipengyuania > Alteriqipengyuania sp. Next base: position 53,880 of record NZ_CAXQBM010000062.1, on the reverse strand, counting down.
CCGATTTCCCGAAAAGTCCCGAAGATCAGAACTTGAAGCGTGCCATCGCGCCGTAGGTGCGCGGGCCGCTCGGGTAACCCGAAACGGTGCCAGACTGCGCAACACCGTCGAACACGGTCAGGATGTACTGTTCGTTGAGCAGGTTACGCCCAAACACGCCCAGTTCCAGCCCCATGTCGAGCGCGAAGGTGGCGGACGCGTTCACCAGGTTCACTTCGCGGCGGAAGTTGTTCGCCCCGAAGGTCGGCAGGCCGTTGTTGATCTTCGTGTTGCTCTCGTGGCTGTAATCCACGCGGGTGATCAGACGGTTGCCGGTGTTGCCGAAGTCCAGCGTGTGGGTGAGCGAGGTGGCAATGTTCCACTCGGGCGTACCGCCGGGGCGCTGACCCGAGAGATCGCCCACCGGGCTGCCCACGAAGCTGTCATAGACCGCATCGAGGTAGGTGGTGGCAAAGGTGAAGACCAGCGAAGGATCGGGCACGACGGTCGAGCTGAACTCGAAACCGCGGACCGACTGCTGGCCGGCATTGGCGAGCTGGAAGCCCGTGCCGGTGAAGGTGAAGCTCTGGAACCCTTCGATCGTCTGGTCGAACAGCGCGATATTGAAGTTCAGGCCGGGGAAGTCCGCCTTCAGGCCCAGTTCGTAAACTTCTGCTTCTTCCGGCCCGGCAAAGCGCGACCCGGTGGTGAGGTTGACCACATTCACACCGGCATCGGTGATCGGCGAAGACGGTGCTGCGAAGCTCGAATTGACCGGCCCGGGGATGTAATCGCCGAACACCGGACGCGAGTCACGCGACAGGTTGACCGAGCTCGCCTTGAAGCCGGTGGCATAGCTGAAATAGACGTTCACGCGATCGTCGAAATTGTACGATGCGCGCAGCAGGTAGCTGAAATCGTCGTCATTCGTCATGCCATCCTCGACCGCGTTCGGAATGGTCAGGAACGGCGGCTGGAACTGGAACGGCGTGAGCCCAAGGAAGGGGTTCGCCGCCGGGTTGGTCGCGGTGGCGAGCAGGCCTGCCTGCACCGCACCCGGAAGCGCCTGGAACTGTGCACGGTTCGTCACCGCACCGGCGGTTGCCAGCGTGATGAATGCATCGACCACGTTGATGTTGGCCAGCTCATCGAAGGCCTGGCCGCTCAATGCGAAGTCCTTGCGGTCGTCGGTGTAGTTGAAGCCGGCGGTCAGGACGAGGTTTTCGACCGGCTCGAGATCGACCGTACCGAAGACCGACCACGCCTGGTTGTCCATCGAATAGGTTTCGGAGGTCAGCGGGCCCTGCGAGAAGATGCTGTTCTGCGGGATGCCGAGCCCGGCTTCCACCGTGTTGAAGGTGAAGGTCGGGTCGCCGGTCGCCGCGCGGGCCAGCAGGGTGAAGAAGTTGCGCGAATCCGCACCGGTGGTCAGCGCGCTGTCCTGCGTCACCGACTCATCGAAGTAGAAGCCGCCCAGCAGGAAGTTGAAGGGTCCGTCAAAGTCGGACGCGATGCGGAATTCCTGGGTGAACGTGCCGACCTGCTGGTCGCGCAGTTCGCTCACGATATCGGCGCTGGTGAAGTCGACGTCCTGATCGATGAGGTTCTTCAGCTCACGATAGGCAGTGATCGAGGTGATGCCGATCGGGCCATTGTCCCACTCGACCTGCACCGAGCCGCCATAGTTGTCGACCTTGTTGATCGGCTCCTGGTTCAAATAGGTGTCGTAGCTGAAGAAATCGGTGCTCAGCGCACCGCCGACACCGAAGACCGCAGCGGCCGTGGGGCCGGCCACCAGCGTGCTGACCACGCAGCACACTTCGTCGATCTGCGAATAGTCACCGATCGCACGGATGGTCAGTTCAGGGGTCGGTTCGAACAGCAGCTGGCCGCGTGCGCTCCAGCGATTGCGGTTGGAAACGTCTTCGCCCAGGTTCACGATCGTGCCGTAACCGTCGCGGCGGTTGTAGCTACCGTCGAGCGAGAAGGCGACGTTGTTGGAGATCGGGCCGGTAATGTCGCCCTTCAGGGTGAAGGCGTTGTAGTTGCCGTAAGTCGCTTCGACCTGGCCGCCAAACTGGTACTGCGGCTCACGCGTGACGACCGAGATCACACCGGCCGACGCGTTCTTGCCGAACAGCGTCGACTGCGGGCCATTGAGCACTTCGATGCGCTGCACGTTGGCAAGGTCGTTGAGCGAGGATGCCGAGCGCGAGCGGAACACGCCGTCGATGAAGACGCCGACCGAAGGCTCGATCCCGAAGTTGTTGTCGCCGTTGCCGAAGCCGCGGATGATGAAGGTGGAGGACGAGGAGTTCTGCAGCTGGCTGACGCGCAGCGACGGGGTGACCGTCTGCAGGTCCAGCACGTCGCGGATCTGCGCCTGCTCCAGCGTTTCGCCGCTGGTCACGCTGACCGAAACCGGCGTTTCCTGCAGCGTCTGTTCGCGCTTGGTCGCGGTAACGACGAGCGTGTTGCTGTCGTTCAGTTCGGCTGCGAGATCATCGGCTGTCGCATCGGCATCCTGCGCGTGGGCGACGGCGGGCAGAGCGAGTGCGGCGACGCCGACAAACAGCGCGGTGCGCGAAAAACCGGCAACGCCGGGGAACTTAGTAGCCATCAGATGCTTCCTCTCTGTACAATCCCGTGCGCAGAATTTGCGCTTAACGTGGCGTCAATAAACGCGCGCGGGCCTCCGCTCAACTGCGAAACGTGCGGAATCCGCAGCCCGCGGGTCGATCTGTTGCCAAAACAGCACATTCGAATGCATGCCCCGACGCATGCCGTAGCGTAATGAAACAGATCGCCCAGAGTTCGTGACGTGTTGCGATGCAGCAGGCGCACCGCTAAGGCGCCAACCGCAACGTCCCGTGACGTAACCACCCCCTTTCCCCGAAAGCAGATTTCCCGTGTCCCTACGCAATATCGCGATCATCGCCCACGTCGACCATGGCAAGACCACACTGGTCGACCAGCTCTTCCGCCAGTCCGGCACCTTCCGGGAAAACCAGCGCGTGGAAGAACGCGCGATGGATTCGAACGACCTGGAGAAAGAACGCGGGATCACCATCCTCGCCAAGTGCACCAGCGTCGAATGGAACGGCACGCGCATCAACATCGTCGACACGCCGGGCCACGCGGACTTCGGCGCAGAGGTGGAGCGTATCCTGAGCATGGTCGACGGTGTCATCTTGCTGGTCGACAGCGCGGAAGGCCCGATGCCGCAGACCAAGTTCGTCACCGGCAAGGCGCTGGGGCTGGGGCTCAAGCCCATCGTGGTGGTCAACAAGATCGACCGGTCCGATGCGCGCCCGCAGGAAGTGCTGGACGAGGTGTTCGACCTGTTCGCCAGCCTCGATGCGAATGACGAGCAGCTCGATTTCCCCAGCCTGTGGGCCTCGGGCCGCGACGGATATGCCAGCGACGACGAAACCGCGCGCTCGGGCGACCTGGAGCCGCTGTTCAAGCTGATCGTCGATCACGTGCCGCCGCCGGGCCTCGATACGCAGGCCCCGTTCAGCTTCCTCGCCACCCTGCTCGACCGGGACAATTTCATGGGCCGCGTGCTGACCGGCCGGGTCCAGTCGGGCAGGATCAACATCAACGATCCGATCCACGCGATCGACGCGGACGGCAATGTCGTCGAGGCGGGCCGCGCGACCAAGCTGATGAGCTTCGACGGGCTCGAGCGCGTGCCGGTGGAAAGCGCTCAGGCGGGCGACATCATCGCGCTGGCAGGCCTCGAAAAGGCAACCGTCGCCAACACCATTGCCGATCCGCAGGTGAAGGAACCCATCGCCGCGCAGCCGATCGACCCGCCCACGCTGGCGATGCGCTTTGCCGTCAACGACAGCCCGCTGGCCGGGCGCGAAGGCAGCAAGGTGACCAGCCGCATGATCCGCGATCGCCTGTACCGAGAGGCGGAAACCAACGTCGCCATCCGCATCACGGAGAGCGACGACAAGGACAGCTTCGAGGTTGCCGGGCGCGGCGAACTGCAGCTGGGCGTGCTGATCGAGACCATGCGCCGCGAAGGCTTCGAGCTGGGCATCTCGCGCCCGCGCGTGCTCTTCCGCGAAGAAGGCGGACAGCGGCAGGAGCCCTATGAAACCGTCGTCATCGACGTGGATGACGAGCATTCGGGCACCGTTGTCGAGAAGATGCAGCGCCGCAAGGCCGAGCTGACCGAGATGCGCCCGTCGGGCCAGGGCAAGACGCGCATCACCTTCTCCGCCCCCAGCCGCGGGTTGATCGGCTACCACGGCGAGTTCCTGTCCGACACGCGCGGTACGGGCATCATGAACCGGTTGTTCGAGAAGTACGATGTGTACAAGGGCCCCATCGAAGGTCGCCAGAACGGCGTGCTGATCTCGATGGTGCCGGGCGAGGCCGTGCCCTATGCGCTCAACGCTTTGGAAGAGCGCGGCGAGCTGTTCATCGGCGGCGGCGCGAAGATCTACGAGGGCATGATCATTGGCGAGAACGCCAAGCCCGACGATCTGGAAGTCAACCCGATGAAGTCCAAGCAGCTGACCAACTTTCGCTCGACCGGCAAGGACGACGCGATCCGCCTCACCCCCCCGCGCGTGATGACGCTGGAACAGGCGATCGCCTATATCGACGATGACGAGATGGTGGAGGTGACGCCCCAGAACATCCGCCTGCGCAAGGCGATCCTCGACCCGCACGAGCGCAAGAAAGCCAAGCGGAAGATGGAGGCGTAAGCAGTTGCCGTCATCCCAGCGAAAGCTGGGATCGCGGGCGGGCGGAGCGCCTTAGGCCGAGGCCTCCACCACCACATCCAAGGGCAATTCGATCTCGCGCATGATTTGGTCGGTTTCTACCAGGATTTTGACGATGCTCTGGTAGTGGCCGATATCCGCGTAGGAGAGCGCACGGCCCTTGCGGTCCTTGAGCCATTTCTGCGCGGGCTGGTAGCCGCCAATGTAGAAATCCCACGCGAGCTGCGGGACGCCATCGAAATATTGCGACTTGTTGATGTAGACCCGCCCGTCCTTCAGCTTCGGATGACCGGCCGCGACAACGCTGTCCTCCTCGCCATCTTCGGCATCGCCCATGAAGGGATAGACCGCTTCACCGATGGCCGCGGGCTCCATGAGATGCAGGCGGCGTAGCGCCTCGCCCTTCTCGCTGACGTGTTTGAAGACTTCGGGGCTGGCAGGGTAGGGAATGCGCGGAAAGTCGATCTTGAGGAATTCGGCGAAGGTTTCGCGATACTCGGGCGAATGCAGCACGCCGTAGATATAGTCGAACACCTTGACCTCGGACGGGCGCGCATCGCCGGTGGCCGCGCGGAAATCGTCCTCGGGTCCGGCCGTGTCCGAAGGGTCGATCCCGGCGGCCTTGCAGATTTTGGCGTAGAGCTTGGGTTCGAGGTTCAGCGTGCGCTCGGTGGGAGCAAGCGCGTCGGCTTGATCAGCGGTTTCGTCAGGGTAGAGGTAGAGCGGTGCGGTTAAGCCACCCCCTCGATAGAATACGTTCTGGTCGACTATCTCCTCGCTTGAGTAGCAGAGGTTCCATGCTTCGCTACCAGTAACTTGACCTTGTCGGCCAATTACCAACGCGAAATTCGAGTTGTCGATGAGATGGCGCATTAATCCTCGACGAGAATCACCACGCGGAATGATCTTGTGAATCCGATTTATTGGGTAATAGGCGTAGTGCGTATCAAAGGGTCGATAAGTGACTGGCCGTACATCTCGTCTCTCTGCTTTCTCAAAATTTGCCCGTTGCTCTTCTACTTTCCAGTCCTTAGTCTCGTTGAATTTCCAGTGCGATGTGATTTCTGATGCTGATTTGCTCACCATCGCTTCGATGACCGCAATGACCTCATTTGGCGAGAAATTTTCGCTAATGAGAAGAGGGTCTTTCCTGAATTTCGTGCCTGTTGCTCGCTCGCCAAATAGATCAACGGCCGAAAAGCCGGTAGAGTACTGATCCATTGCGCTGAAATCTTTCGGAACAAGATAGAAAGCGGGGCTCTCAGGTATAATAGAGTGAAATTCAGCATCTCGGACTGCGGAGCTAAAGAGCGCGTCGTTCTTTGATGCCCGGGAACCGAAAATATCACGATGGAAGACTTCACAGTTCGGCCCGCCGACCGTTCGCACGAAAATTGCGATTGATACGCCTTGCTGAATATCAAATACGTTCTTGTCGGGAGATCCGTCCGGAGACTTCTCGCGCCTTTTGGTGCTGCCATGTAAATCCAGAATGAAAATCTTATCGAAGGTTTTGACCAGAGAATCACGCATTCGACTGTGTATCAAGCCGTCAATGTAGGCGTTATTCGTGATAAAGCCGACAATTCCAGCCCCATTCTTTTGGACAACGTGCTGAGCCAAGCGCAGGAATTTTATATAGTCATCTGAAAGTGCCTGAACGTTCTGCTCGTCGAGACCCGCTTTGTACTCATTCGTGATGGAGGTGATCCAATCACTCTGGTTTGAAGAGCTAATCGAATACGGTGGATTCCCGATCACGCACATGATCGGCGTCTGGCGCTTTACCTCGCTCGCACCACGCGCTTCGTCGGCCAGTTGCTGGAAGAACAGATCCTTCACCTCGCGTTCGGCCGGCTCGAGCGCGTTGGTCAGCCAGACGGAGAGGCGCGGCGGGTTGCGCGAGGGCACATAGCCGCTCTCGGTCAGCTGCATGTCCAGCTTCATGTGGCACATGGCATAGCTTGCCATCAGCAGCTCGAAGCCGTGCAGGCGCGGCAGCAGGTCTTCCTCGACGTAGGAACTCCACTTGCCCGGCGCGCGCGCCTTCACCCGGTCTGCAATGGTCTGCACCGTCTTGGCGAGGAAGGTGCCCGTACCCGTCGCCGGGTCGAGTATCTGGACCCGGTGCACATCCTTGCGGATCGTCACGGGCTTGCCTTTTTTGTCCGTCTGCCCGGTGTCCCAGTCCACCGTCACCTTGCCGGTATCGGCCAGCCCGTCGGCAATGCCGAACTCGGTTTTCAGCACGTCGTCGACCGCGCGGACGATGAAGTCGACCACCGGCTCGGGCGTGTACCAGACGCCGCGCGCCTTGCGTTTCTTCGGATTGTAGGCGGCGAGGAACGTCTCGTAGAAATGGATGAAGGGATCGTTGCGGGCGGTGAAATGGCCGAAATCGGCGAACAACGAATGCGGGTCGCTCGCCCGCAAAACCTCTGACAGGTCATCGACGACATATTTCAGACGGTCGGGAATGTCGTATCCCGCGACGTACTGGAATAGCCCGCGCAGGAAGGGGTTCGACTTGGGTAGTTTCTCCAGCGCCTCCTGCCTGCTGAACGTATCCAGCGTGTCATCATGCAGGCGCGCGGCGAACATGCCGTAGGTGATCGTCTCGGCGTAGATGTCCGCGAACTCACCCGGCGTCAGGTTGGGCAGCAGGTTATCCTTGAAGGTATTGTACTGCCGCCCGAGGCCGCTGCGGAACTCTGCATCCTCGGCCAGCGCAATCCCGACCTCGTCCTTGATGATCGCCGCCTTGCCCGCCATCATCTCCGCCAGCTTCTGCGCGCTACGAATGCTGATCGGCTTCTGCTCGGCAAAGAGCTTGAGCTGACGCTCCAGTTCACCGAACTTGTCTGGAAGCGGTTGCAGACCGCCGAGGTCGCCCATGAAATCCGCGATGGAAGTATGGTGGACGACTTCCTTGTTGCGGATGAACTCGAAATCTACGCCGTTGGTGTAGAGCAGGTTCGGGTAGGCGTTTTCGTAGCGCTTGCGCTGCTCGACGCTGTAGCCCTTCAGCTTGATGACATCCTTGTCGATATCTTTCGCCTCGGCCCAGCCGAACGCGACCCCGTTCCGCTGGAACAGGAAGTCGGGCATCCCGCCTTCGGACCGCTTGGGCTCGTTGATGACCTCGATATCGGGGTCGATTGACTGGAACAGCGTTTCGAGCGGGGCTCGATAGCTGTGCTCAGTTGCATGTCCCGAAGCAAACTTTGTCCTGACCTGTTCGAGATACCCGGCAATATCCATGCGTTGCCCCTCCTGCCCGTTGGTCTTAGCGCAGCGGAGTCACTGGACAACCCGTGGATTTTCCTACTCCCCCGCGCCGCGCTACAAGAACCCTCGCGCCTCGCGCACTGCTCTTTTGCACCGTCCGCCCGCCCAGCCCCGCTCCTCCGAGCGGTGATCGATACGCTCGATCAAACCCGCCCTTCTGATCGATCCGGTTTCGTCACTTAGACACTGTGTCAGGTGTGTCAGGAGTCATTCTCGGTCGCGCGTCCGAACCGCAAAACCGGTGCCCACTTTTGCTGGACGCGCTCCGGCCCCGCACGCCAATTCGACACACCGCCCACCCAAATCCATGGGGGGCAATTCCCCGCGCTTCCCAAATCTCGCCCGCGCTGACAATATGGTTAACGGGTCAGCGAAGAGTGGGGATTCGCCTGCGATGAACAGAGATACATCCGCCGCAGCATACGCCATGATCGGCGCGTTCCTTGCGGTGGCCAGCGTGATGATCGCGATACTCACCGCGCCTTGGCTCGCCACGTGGTTCGCGGAAAATGTCGGCAACTCATATGGTTACGACTATGCCTATTCCTACGACTACGGCTATCCGGCGGAAAAGACCTGGGCCGATTACTGGCCGCTGGGCAGCACGCGCCTGCTGGTCGCGTTCGTGTTCTTCATCCTCAGCGGCGCGTTCGTGGGCTGGCTGCTGGGCAGTTCGGGCGGCGACGTTGCCGAGCGGGACGAGGATGTGCGTATGCTGCGCGACCGGATCGACCGGGAAATCCGCCTGGTGGAGCGGCGGCGCGACCTGAACGACAAGGAAAAGGGCGGCTTCAAGCAGAGCGCCCATGCGCTGCTGGGTGCGCGCGACCGCCTCTCGCGCGAAGTGGCGCAGCATGTCGCCAGCGGCAACGCGCTGACCGGGGCGCAGCAACTGGCCAAGGAAGCGCGGACCGAGTTGCTCGACCGGTTGTGCAATGCCAGCCACCTAGCCGGCCCGTTCTCCGACAAGGAGCAACAGGAGATCGAGGAGCTGCGCGCCAATCACGAACGGTTCGATGAACTGGTCAAGGCCTACAAGACCAAGGAAGCGAACGAGAAGAAGGCCGCCAAGGAAGCCAAGGAAGCGCAGGACAAGGCCAAGAAGGACAAGGAAGACCTCGAACGGCTGGAGAAGATGTACGAGGACAATCAGCGCGAGGCGGCGGAGCTGCTCAAGAAGGTCAAGGAGCTGACGCGGATCGGCTCGCAGATCGGCGGGCCGGCCAACGGGCACACTGTCACGGTCGAAGGATCGAAAGACGGCACCAAGGGCGAAGGCTCCGGCGGGCGGGCGCGCGTGGATGTCGAATGGGACGACAAGGGCTGAGCCGTGACGATCCCCGGCTGGGGCAATCGGGCACACCGGTGGTCAAACCGTATATGAGTTGTTAGGCACCTCGCCCATGCAGACAGGGGTCCTCATTTCGCTCGCCGCCTATTTCGTCCTCATGCTGGCGATTGGGCTTTTTGCCTGGAAGAAATCCACCGACACTTCCGAAGGCTACCTGCTCGCCGGACGCGGCTTGTCGCCGGGTGTCGCGGCGCTTTCGGCGGGCGCATCGGACATGTCGGGCTGGCTGCTGCTGGGCCTGCCCGGCGCGCTCTATGCCGCAGGTCTGGTCGAGGCGTGGATCGGGATCGGCCTGTTCGTGGGCGCGGTCGTCAACTGGAGCGTGGTCGCACCCCGCCTGCGCGAACAGACCGAAAAGCTGGGCAATGCGCTGACGATCCCGGAATTCATGGCCAACCGCTTCCCCAGCCAGGCGGTCGCGCTGCGGGTTGTCTCGGCAATCGTGATCGTGGTGTTCTTCATGGTCTATTCGGCCGCAGGGCTGGTCGGCGGAGGCAAGCTGTTCGAAACCGCCTTCCCCGCGCTGCTGCCTGCAGTGGGGATGAGCGACTACATGCTCGGCATCTGGATCACTGCGGGCGTGGTGCTCGCCTATACGATGATCGGCGGGTTCCTTGCGGTCAGCCTGACCGATTTCGTGCAGGGCGTCATCATGCTGCTGGCGCTGGTCATCATGCCGCTGGTGGTGATGTTCGGCCCCGGGGGGAGCGCGGGCGACAGCCTGACCGATATCCAGCTCGGCTTCCTGAGCCTGACGCAGGGGCTGACCTTCGTCGGCTTCCTGAGCGCGGTAACATGGGGGCTCGGCTATTTCGGGCAGCCGCACATCATCGTGCGCTTCATGGCGGTGCGTAGCGTGGAAGAGGTATCGACCGCGCGCAATATCGGGCTTGGCTGGATGTTCGTGTGCCTGCTCGGCTCGCTCGGTGTCGGGCTCGCCGGCCGCGCCTATGTGGAGCGCAACGGGATCGCCGTCGAAGACCCGGAAACGATCTTCATCGTGCTGGCCGACCTGCTGTTCCACCCGCTGGTGACGGGCTTCCTGCTCGCCGCGCTGCTGGCTGCGATCATGAGCACGATTTCCTCGCAGCTGCTGGTTTCCTCCAGTTCGCTGACCGAAGACTTCTACCGCCTCTTCCTGCGCCGCGATGCGAGCGAGCGCGAGGCGGTGAATGTGGGCCGCGTCAGCGTGCTGCTGGTGGCACTGGCAGCGATCTGGGTCGCGAGCGATCCGGAGAGCGAAGTGCTGGGCCTCGTGTCCAATGCATGGGCTGGCTTCGGTGCCGCCTTCGGGCCGCTGATCCTGCTGTCGCTGACCTGGCCGCGAATGACCGGCACCGGCGCGCTGGCCGGGCTGGTGGTTGGCGCGGGCACGGTCGGCTTCTGGATTGCGCAGGGCTGGAACGCGGAATTCATGGGCGGCCCGGGCGTGTACGAGATCATCCCCGGCTTCATCGCCGCAACCATTGCGATCGTGCTTGCCAGCCTCGTGACAAGGCCTGAAAACCTCAGCGAGTATATCGTCGAATAGCAGCAATGCGTTAGATCGCGGTTCACGCCGATGACGAGAAAGCTGGCCCAATGCGGGCCGAGCTTCCTGGTCCTTCCGAAAAACCTCCATAGAAATTTCGAATTGGACCTAATTTAGAAAGACGAGCGAATACAACGTCTAGGCGATATCTCCCGGCTTCTCTCTCGATAGCCAAATTCGCACGCGCCTGTTAAGGAGTTGGCGCCTTTTAGGGGCAAACAGGGAGAAAATCATGAAAATCAAAGCAACCGCGCTCGCGTTATCTGCAATGGTTGGCCTATCCTTCGGCGTCAGCACGCCTGCCGCCGCGCAGGAACCTTACCTCGGTCAGATCCAGCAGTTCGGCTTCAACTTCTGTCCGCGTGGCTGGATGTCGACCAGCGGGCAGATCCTTCCGATTTCGCAATATACCGCGCTCTTCTCCCTGCTCGGCACGACCTATGGCGGGGATGGCCGGACGACATTCGCCCTTCCCGACCTGCGCGGTCGGACGATGATCGGTACGGGCCATGGTCCGGGCCTGCACGATTATCGCTGGGGACAGCGGGGCGGGTCCGAGACCAACACGCTGACCGTCAGCCAACTCCCCTCGCATAACCACCAGGCGACATTGCGCGCCCACAATGCGCCGGGCGATACGGATAACCCGTCCAATGCGCTGATGTCGGATTTCCCCGCAGGATCGAATGTCTATTCGACGGGCTCCGCCGACACGAACATGGGCTCGAGCGCGATCGTGGTAGGCAACACGGGTGGCAGCCAGCCGGTGAACAACATGCAGCCCTACCTCGCAATGACGACCTGCATCGCCATTCAGGGCATCTTTCCGCCGCGCAGCTAGTGCGGCGAGTCTGATCGTACGAGTGGGGCAGCAGCGAGCGGTTGCTGCCCCGCTTCATCGATCCGGCCGGAGAAAACTTGCAGGACCGGGCGCCGCATTCTCTATCGCCACTGGTCCGAGCAGGCAGATAATCTGCCTAGCTGCTTTTGCGGGCCATATGTCAGGCGCCACTGCCCGACTGGCTTTTGCGCTGCCAGAACCACCAGCTATAGCCGATAGCGATGACAGAGGCTGCGATGACCGAGCCGAGCGTGACGCCCATTCGGACGTTACCGGGCATGTCGACCAGTCCGACAAGGCAAATCGCGACACCCGCTGCCATGAACAGCTTGCCGCCTAACCGGTGAGTCGCAACCCAGTTATCCGCATCGGTGATCGTCCAGGGCGTTCGAATACCGACGAAGAACCCCGGGCGCGATTTGGGCATCATGTTGCCGAGCACGATCAGCAGCAGGCCGACCAGCGCGAGGATCGCGCCGACTCCCGGTTCGAAACCGAAAATCGGCGCCGCGATAATCGCCTGCATGGCGACCATGAGCCCGATTGTCCCTACCCATGCGGCACGAAGCAGGGGTGCCGAACCCTCCAGCCTGTCTTGCAACGGTTCGAGCGCGGGAATGATTGCAAAGAGCAGACCCACGAACAGCGCAAGCCCTGCCGGGAACAGCAGCGCCTGCAGCGCAGGCATGGTGTCGTCGACTTCACCGGCAGCATTCCAGTGCGTCGGCAGCTCCATTCCTGCTGGCGCGAGGCTGGAGGCCCACAATGCGAACCCGGCCATCAGCGCTGCGACCAGGATCGTGACGATCAGCGGCAGTCCTACTTTCATTCGATCCCTACTCCCCTGGCTGTCCGGCTCGCTCGCGTATGCGACGGGTTGTCCGCGCCCAGACCCACTCGATCCATGAACCCGTGCAGCGCCTCTTCCAGCGTCGACATGTTGAGTGCATAAATCACCGATCCCCGGCGGTTCTCGCCGTAGATCAGGCCCGCCTCTTTCAGCTTGGCGAAATGACCGGACATGGTCGGCTTGGACACCGGAAACCGGTCGGCCAGCTCGCCAGCAGTCATCTCGCCGCCCTTGAGCAGTTCGAGCACCTCGCGCCGGATGGGATGGGCCAATGCGTCGAAAACCTTGTTCATTGCTATTTAGCTAAATCCCTAAATGAAGTTTGTCAATCTTCGCTCTATGCTGTTCACCTGGGTCGCTGCGGGGAGAATAGACGATGGCAAAGATCACAGGGCTTGGCGGAATATTCCATGTCGCCGGCGATCCGGCCGCGACGCGCAAATGGTACGAGGATACGCTGGGCCTGTCCGGCGAATACGGCCCGCAGCTTGCATGGGCCGAGGAACCGCACGCGCGCGCCTATTCGCTGATCAGCCACTTCCCGGACGATGAATATATCAAGCCGGGCACCGGCGCGTTCATGATCAACCTGCGGGTCGATGATTGCGACGGCATGGTAGACCAGCTGAAATCCAAAGGCATCGAGATCCTCGGCCATGTCGACGAAGGCTACGGCAAGTTCGCCTGGCTGCTGGACCCCAACGGGGTGAAGATCGAATTGTGGGAGCAGGTGCAAACCCCCGAAGACGTGGCACCACGCCAATCCCCCTGACCCGTTGCGCAATTCCGTGCTATGCTATCTTTCGGGTCGCAAGCATTGGGATGGGGGACTTGCCACTATGCTCGCTCGATTGACGCGCCGCTTCGCACTGATTGCCGCTGCGGGATTCCTGCTGGCGAGCCCGATAACGGCCAATGATTCGGAAGCCGAAATCTCGATCGGCGGGATCACCCTCAAACCCTCTACCGACCTGCGCCTGCTGAGCGAAGACCTGTTCCTTTCGCAAGAGAAGGTGACGGTCGACTACGTGTTCGAGAACCCGACGGACCGCTCCATCACCACAACCATCGCATTCCCGATGCCCGGCCAGCCGCGCGGCATGCTCGATACGCATTACGCCTATTACGAGGAAAGCCAGGACTGGTCGGGCTTCGGTTTCGCGACGCGGGTAGACGGGCAACCCGTACGCCTGTTGCAATATGATCGCGCCATGATCGGCGACCGGGACGTGACCGAAGAAGTGATTGCCAATGGCTTCCCGGTCTACTGGACCGCTTCGGAACAGGGCAATCCCTTCGCAAACATTTCGCAGGCGCGGCTCGACGACGCGATCGGCAATGGACTCGCCACGAGCAGCGACCCGCAGTTCGAAGGCAGCGTGGTCCCGACATGGGAGGGTGTGACCTACTTCGTGCGCGAACAGGTCTTCCCGCCCCGTTCTAAGATCCGCGTAAGCCACGAATACACGCCGATGCTGGGGGGCAGCGTCGGTGGCGCGCTCTATCCGCAATACCGCAACATTGGGCCCGATAGCAGTTTGAGCGATTATCAGGAGCGCTACTGCGTGGACGACTACTTCCTCGCCGGGGTCGACCGTCGTCTCGCGAACGCATCCGGTGACGAGAACACGCAAGTCTACATGATGGAGACCTGGCTCGGTTACGTGCTGTCGTCGGGCGCCAACTGGAACGGTCCGATCGAGCGGTTCCGGTTGGTGGTCGACAAGGGATCGACCGACAATCTCGTCAGCTTTTGCATGAACGGCGTAAAGAAGATCGGTCCGACACGTTTCGAAGTCGTCAAAACGAATTTCGAACCGACCCGCGACCTCGATATCCTGATCGTGAAGTTCGAGACCTATCCCGACTGACGCCTATTGATAGGCCATGAAGTTGGGCTGGCCGTTCGACGCGCTGACCCCGCCATCGACCGGGATATTGGCTCCGGTAACGAAGCGTGCATCCTCGCTGGCGAGGAAGGCAACCACGCCAGCGATATCCTCCGGCTCGCCCGGGCGGCCGAGCGGGATGCGGCGCATGAAGGCCTCCATCAACGCCTCGTTGTCCATGATGCCGTCGGTCATGTCGGACCGGGTGAGCGAGGGGCAGACCGCATTCACGCGGATTCCCTGCCCGCCAAGCTGTAATGCCAGCGCGCGCGTCAGGTTGGTCACCGCGCCCTTGCTGGCGTCGTAGATCGGCAGCAGCCAGTCGCCCCCGGTACCCGATACGCTGGAGGTGTTGACGATGCTGCCACCGCCCGGGGCCTTGCTGTTTGCAAGGTGCGGGATGGCTTCGCGACACAGGTAGAGGACGCCCTTCACGTTGATGTCGATCACGCTGTCGATATCCTCGTCGCTCGCGTCCGCAAGCATCCCGAAGGCGCCGACACCGGCATTGTTGCACAGCACGTCGAGCCCGCCGAACCGCTCGACGGCTTTGGTCACGATCTCCTTCGCGAAGGCCGCACTCGAAACGTCACCGTCGACCACCAGCGTACGGTCTTCGTCCAGGTCGCCAGCCACCCTGGCCAGATCGTCGCGGCTCCGGCTGTTGAGGACGACGTTGGCACCTTCGCGCGCAAAGCGGCGGGCTATCCCTTCGCCGATCCCGCTGGAGGAGCCGGTGACGATGATGGTACGGTCGGTGAAGCGTTGCATATGTGCCCTTTCGCTGGTGTCGCAGGACCAACATGCGGCAGCGCACAATGTTTCCGCGTGGGAAATCGCATGTGCTTAGGGAAGCATTCAGCAGCCATCCGCGATAGGATTGGCCATGATGCGCGGATCGAACCTTTTCGCGGCCACATTTTTCGCCCTTGCGCTATCGGGCTGCCAGTTCCTGCCCGGTAGCGACGGGGGCAGTCGCGTCGGCCCGGTGCGCCCCACCCCGCCGACCATTGATCGCGGTGGTGCGGTGATGCCGACCCTTGCGGACCAGCAGTGCCTGGCAAAACTCAGCGCGGCAGGGGCAAGCTATTCCCCGCTGCCCAATCGCGTGGATGGGCCCGGCTGCACGCAGATCAATTCCGTCTCGCTGACCGGGCTGCAGGGAGATGCAGGCCGTTTTGGCATTGCCAATCTCGGCCCTGTCACCTGCGAGACTGCCAACACCTTTGCCGGCTGGGTGCGGTTCGGTGTGGACCGTGCCGCGCGGCAGTACCTCGGCAGCCCGCTCGCCCGGGTCGAGACCATGGGCAGCTACGCCTGCCGCAACGTCGCAGGCAGCTCCCGGCGATCCGCCCATGCGCGCGCGGAGGCCATCGATATCGCGGCCTTCGTGCTGGAGGACGGGCGGCGCGTTTCCGTACTCGACGACTGGAACAACGGAACGGGGGCGGAGCGCGAGTTCCTGCGCGTGGTCAGCCGCAGCGCCTGCAAGCGTTTCGGGACGGTGCTGGGCCCCGAATATAACGCAGCGCACGCCAACCACCTGCATCTGGAGATCGGCGGAGGATCGTTCTGCCGCTAGGCGCGCCGCTGCCCTATTCGTCGAGCTCGCGCGCAACCGCGCGGATCGCCTCGGGAGAATAGGAAAAGCCCATATGGCTGCACCGCAGCGCAACCGCCCGATCGCGCTCGCCCGGATACCCGGCTGCACAACGCGGGCTGATCGCCCCGTCGCACGGGCTCCACAGGGCCACCGTCTCGACCGGAGGCTTGCGTGAAAGTTGCCCCGCGAGCTCTATGTCCGCGATCCGGTGACCGGCGATGGCCTGGTACACGCGCCAGACATTGTTGGCGCGAAGCGAGCCCGAAAAGGGCGATCCCATCGATATGACCTTGGCCACGGCATCGGGCTGGCGCTTGGCCAGCTCGCGGGCGTACAGCCCGCCAAGGCTCCAGCCGACCAGCACCACCGGCTCTCCCGCACGTGCGTTGAGATCGAGCAGCCGCTGTTCCAGCTGTTCGAACAGGTCTTCCGAAAATCCCCAGTTATAGCCGCAGCCCCAGCGCTTCACGGTGTGGCCGGCATCTTCCAGCCGCCGCGCAAAATAGCGCATGCGGATGGGGTTGGTGCCGAAGCCGGGCAGCATCATGACCATCCGCGGGTGTGCCGCCGTGGTCATGGTGAAGGGTTTGAAAAGTGAGCGGTAGAGCCGCCGCACAGGCTCCAGCATGTATCCCAGTTCGGCAAATAGGTACCAGAGGCCCGGCCCGCGAGCGCCATCGGGATCGGGTTCGCTCGCCAGCTCGATACGCCGCGCCCACTCGCTGTCTGCGAGTGCGGTGAATCCGTAGATGCCGGTCCCTTCTGGCGTCGCGGCCTGCGGTGTTTTGACGATGCCTAGCACACTTCCATAATGCCGGAATCGTCTTAGTGTTTCCTGAAAAACCCGTTCAGGGTCTCGGCCTGAAGGACTCCGGGACTATTCGTCGCCCTCTTCGCACTCGCCGATACGCTCGCTCTTCACCCGCATGTCCACCCCTTCGGAGCCATCGCCAAAACCTGCAACCGTCATGCGCAGGTCGCTGCCTGTGGAGGTAACCGTGCCGGTGATGGTTGCCGTTGTTTGGGGCTGGGACGAATTCGCCCGGCACGCCATCACGGCATCCAGCGACGACCCGTCCAGCTCG
Source organism: Alteriqipengyuania sp. (assembly GCF_964222115.1). Taxonomy (NCBI): domain Bacteria; kingdom Pseudomonadati; phylum Pseudomonadota; class Alphaproteobacteria; order Sphingomonadales; family Erythrobacteraceae; genus Alteriqipengyuania; species Alteriqipengyuania sp. Next base: position 36,721 of record NZ_CAXQBM010000062.1, on the reverse strand, counting down.
TATTTCTCGAACCGGCACGCGTCGCCACCCTGGATTTCCAACAACATCGCACGATGGCCATCGCGCACGTCTTCTTCGCTCAGGCATTTGACATCGTCGGCATATTGGCCGCCGGCCTGATCGCCTTCCATGCCGCCAAGCGTGATCTGGTCGCGATAGAGGCCCGGCTGCTGCCGGATATCGCCCTCTATCGCGCCATCGGGATCGTTCCCCATCTCGCCGCCAGGAGGGCTGCAGCCCCCCAGGCCGAGAGACAGGGACAGGGCGAGGCTGCCCACCAGTGCAATTCGCATTATTCCAGATTCACCCTTGTATTGCGATTGGCACGGCAGGCCCCGCAGATCGGAGGCCCTAGGCCGGGCAGTCGCCAATCCGCTTGCCGGTTACCGTGCCCTTCATGGTCACATCGCCCGCCTGCGTGCCCGTGACCTTGTTGTCCATTGTGAGGGTGAAGCTATCCGCAGCGAATTCGCCATCCATCGCGACTTTCGCCGTGCCGCCCTGGCCCGCATCGCAGGTCATCCGCAGCGTCATCTTGTTCCCGCTGCGGTCGAATTCCTCGTAGGTGCAATCGTCGTTCCCTTCGCCGCCGAAGAAATCGGCATTGGGGCGATTGGCCTCTTCCTCGGTCATGCAGGTCGTGGTGGTGATGCCGCTGCCCATCTGCTGTTTGACCATGTCCTGCATGTTCGCGGGCACGCCGGGCATATCGAGTTCGGTGAACTCGACCGTGTGCTCCCACTGGCCCGGGCGCAACTTCACGTCCCCGCCCGAGGCGGCTTCCGCGACCATTTCTTCCTGCGTGATCTCGCCGTCGCCATCGGTATCGGCGCCGCCATCCGAACAGGCGGCAAGCAGTGCGAGGCAGGCTGAAGCTGCAATGATCGTGCGCATGTATTCTCTCCCAAATCGAACTATCGAGCGCGACCCCCGTTGCGAGCGAGCCTACCGGGCATCCCGTATCCTCACAACCGCCATTGCGGCGAACCGCGTGTGCGCCAATATGGACGACATGGCCGAATTGATCATCCGTCGCGGGCTGGAAGAGCCCGACACCACCGGGGAGTTCACCCCGCACAAGCCCGCCCGCCCCGAAAAATCGATGCCCGGCAAGCGGTTCGAACTGGTCAGCGACTACGAACCCGCAGGCGACCAGCCGACCGCGATCGAGGAACTGGTGCGCGAGGCGGAGGGTGGCGAGAAGACACAGGTGCTGCTGGGCGTCACCGGCTCCGGCAAGACCTTCACCATGGCCAAGGTGATCGAGGAACTGCAGCGGCCCGCGCTGATCCTTGCGCCCAACAAGATCCTCGCCGCGCAGCTTTATGGCGAGTTCAAGAGCTTCTTTCCCAACAACGCGGTCGAGTATTTCGTCAGCTACTACGACTATTACCAGCCCGAGGCCTACGTGCCGCGCAGCGACACCTACATCGAGAAGGAAAGCTCGGTGAACGAGGCGATCGACCGGATGCGCCACTCGGCCACGCGCGCGCTGCTCGAACGCGACGATGTCATCATCGTCGCGAGCGTATCGTGCCTATACGGGATCGGCTCGGTCGAGACCTATTCGGCGATGATCTTCGACATCAAGACCGGCGAAAGCGTCGACCAGCGCGAGCTGATCCGCAAGCTGGTCGCGCTGCAATACAAGCGCAACGACCATGCTTTCGCGCGCGGCAATTTCCGCGTGCGCGGCGACAACCTCGAACTCTTCCCCAGCCACCTCGAAGACACCGCCTGGCGGATTTCGTTCTTCGGGGACGAGATCGAGGAGATCGTCGAGTTCGACCCGTTGACCGGCAAGCCGGGCACGAAGCTCGACAAGGTGCGGGTCTACGCCAACTCGCACTACGTCACGCCCGGCCCGACGATGAAACAGGCGACCGAGGCCATCAAGTTCGAGCTGGCCGAAAGGCTCAAGGAGCTGGAGGCGGAAGGCAAGCTGCTCGAACACCAGCGGCTAGAGCAACGCACCAATTTCGACCTCGAGATGATCGCCGCGACCGGCAGCTGCAACGGGATTGAGAACTATTCGCGCTTCCTCACCGGGCGCCTCCCCGGCGAACCACCGCCGACCCTGTTCGAGTACCTCCCCGAAAACGCGTTACTCTTCGTCGACGAATCCCACCAGACCGTGCCGCAGATCGGCGCGATGGCGCGCGGGGACCACCGCCGCAAGATCACGCTCGCCGAATACGGTTTCCGCCTGCCCAGCTGTATCGACAACCGCCCGCTACGCTTCAACGAATGGGACGCGATGCGCCCGCAGACCTTCGCCGTCTCCGCCACGCCCGGCGGATGGGAACTGGAACAGACCGGCGGCGTCTTCGCCGAACAGGTGATCCGCCCTACCGGGCTGATCGACCCGCCGGTCGAAATCCGCCCGGTCGAGGATCAGGTTCAGGACTGTATCGAGGAGTGCAAGGCGACCGCCGCCAAGGGCTACCGCACGCTCGTCACCACGCTGACCAAGCGGATGGCCGAAGACCTGACCGAGTTCATGCACGAGGCGGGCGTGAAGGTCCGCTACATGCACTCCGATGTCGAGACGCTCGAACGTATCGAGCTGATCCGCGACCTGCGGCTGGGCGTGTACGACGTGCTGGTGGGGATCAACCTGCTGCGCGAAGGGCTCGACATTCCCGAATGCGGGCTGGTGTGCATTCTCGACGCGGACAAGGAGGGCTTCCTGCGCTCCGAAACCTCGCTCATCCAGACCATCGGCCGCGCGGCGCGCAACGTCGATGGCCGGGTGATCCTCTACGCCGACCGCATCACCGGATCGATGGAACGCGCGATGGCCGAAACCGAACGGCGGCGCGAGAAGCAGCGCGAGTACAACGAGCAACACGGGATCACCCCCACCACGATCCGCCGCGCCATTGCGGACATCACCGCCCACACCACCAAGGGCGAAGATGGCGCACCCGAGGACGAAGCTGCGCCGTTGGTCGGCCACAACCTGCGCGCCTATATCGAGGATCTCGAAAAGAAGATGCGCGAAGCCGCCGCGAACCTGGAGTTCGAAGAGGCAGGCCGCCTGCGCGACGAAATCCGTTCGCTGGAAAACGACGAGCTTGGTTTGCCGGAGGGCGAGCACAAGGCGCCCAGGGTTGGCCGGAGCAATGAGGGCAAGCCGGGTACGCGGAAATTGCGATATGGGAGGACGCAGAAGAAGATGCGCTAGGCAATCCTCACCCGATTGCCGCGCTTGCTCAGCTTTGCCATAGCGCACGCATGAGCAAATTCCTCTACGCCGCAGCTATCGCGCTTGCGAGCCTGCCCCTCGCCACGCCAGCCCTCGCGCAGGGCAAGCCTGCTGCCAGCGAAGCGAGTGCCGCCAGCATCACCCCGCAGGTCCGCACCCGTGACCTTTCCGGTACCTTCGGCGGGCAGCGGGTCAATTACACCGCGACCATTGCGGAGACGATCCTGGAAGACGATGACGGCAAGCCCGAAGCGGTCATCGTCACCACCAGCTACGTCAAATCGCCGCGCGACACATCGCGCCCGGTCTTTTTCATTTATAACGGCGGGCCGGGTTCGGGGTCGGTCTGGCTGCAGATGGGCGCATGGGGGCCCAAGCGAGTGGCAATCCCTTCCGACGCGCGCGACGACGGGGCACCGCCTTACCCCATCCTCGACAATCCCGACAGCCTGCTGGACGTCGCCGACCTCGTCTTCATCGACCCGCCGGGCACGGGCTTCAGCTACCTGACCAAAGACACCGACCCGAAGAAATATTACGGGTTGCGCGAGGATGCGAGCGCGGTGGCCAAGGTCATACGGCGCTGGATCAACGATAATGGCCGCTGGAACAGCCCCAAATACCTGGGCGGGGAAAGCTACGGCACCACGCGCACGGCGATGGTGGTGCGCGAGCTGGAAGGCGGCACCTACAACGATGTCGCGCTCAATGGCCTGATCCTTGTGTCGACCATCCTCGATTTCGCCGCGCGCGAGCCGACGCCGGGCAACGAGATGGCTTACGTGATGGCGCTGCCCAACATGGCGACCGCCGCCTATTACCACGGCAAGGCGCAGGCGCCTTCGGTGGAGGCGATTGCCGAGGAGGCCCGCCGCTTCGCCATCGGGCCCTATGCGACCGCGCTGCTGAAAGGGCAGGACCTGCCTGCTGCCGAACGCGCTGCGGTGCGGGCAGAGCTTTCGCGCCTCACCGGCCTGTCCGAAAGCTACCTCGACGAAGCCGAGCTGCGCGTGACCGACCAGCGGTTCTACAAGGAATTGCTGCGCGATCGCGGCCTGACGGTCGGCCGGCTCGACAGCCGTTACACTGGCAAGGACTACGATAACGCGGGCGAGTACCCGGATAACGACCCGAGCTTCTACGGCATCGATGCGGGCTATACCGCCGCGATCAACAGCTGGACGCGCGAGAGCCTGGGCTACGAAACGGATCGCGAGTACCAGTCCATCGGCGGCGAACCGGGTGCGCACTGGAACTGGGGCCTTTCGGGCCGCGGGCGCGGCGCCTACCTGAATGTCGCGCAATATATCGGGCAGGCCATGCGGCAGAACTCGCAGCTGCGCGTGTTCAACGCGCAGGGGTGGTACGATTTCGCAACCCCGTTCTTCGGCGCGGAATATTCGCTCAATCGCGTGGGCATCCCGCAGGATCGCCTCGAGTTCCATTATTACGACGCGGGCCACATGATGTATATTCGCGACGAGGACCGGGCGAAGCTTTCCGCCGATATTCGCGCCTTTATCCGCAATCGGTGAACGGGTGACGCCGATGGTGCGATGGCTTGCGGGGCAGGTGCGGGATGCATAGGAAACGCGCGATGCACCGTCTCCTGCCCGTGGCCGCTCCCCTGACATTCGGGGCCCTGGTTTGCGCCTGCCAGCCCCCCGCCGCCGACCGCTACGATGCGCGGGCCGAAGTGCCCGACACCGCGCGCTTCGCCAGCGAGCCGATTGCCTCGCCCGATGCGGAAGGCGCGGTATGGGCGCCCAGCAAGACGCCGCTGCGGCTGATCTATGGCCAGCCCGGCCAGCACCCGCTCGCCGCGATTGCATGCGAGATGGATGGCGAGGCGCCGCGCCTCAGGATCACGCGGTTCGCGCGTGCGGACGAGGGCGCACAGGCGCTGATGGCGATCATCGGCAACGGCCACCGCGAACGCTTCCCTGTCGAAGCGACGAATAACGGGCGCGCGTTCCTGTGGGAGGGGACCGCGCCGCTTTCCTCCGAGAAGCTCGACGTGCTGACCGGCCAGCGCGGGGTCGAGCTGACGATCCCCGGTGCGGGTACGCTGGCGTTGAATGCGAGCGAGCGCCCGCGCGACCTTATCGAGAGCTGCCGGGCGGCAATACGATCACATTCGAAGGATCGCGATCCGCAAGGTCAGCCAGCGAACGGGGGCTGAGAACCTGCGGCAATTGCTGCGGTGCCCGGGCACCGGGCGCATACCACAGGTAGAGCGGGACGCCCGCCACCCCCTGCTGCGTCAGGAAGGCAGTGATCGCCGGGTCGGGCCGCGTCCAGTCGCCGCGTAGGACGACCACATCGGCTTCATCGAAAGCATCGGCGGTCGCCTGCGTTTCGATGGCGACGCTTTCGTTAACCTTGCAGGTGACGCACCAGTCGGCGGTGAAATAGACAAACACGGGGCGGTCGGTGGCGCGTGCCTCGGCCAAGGCGCTCTCGCTGAAGGGGCGGGTATCGAGTATTGATGCCTCGATCCCATGTTCGCTCCGCTCCAGAATTTGGGGTGCAACCAGAAGCATTGAGACGATCGCCAGCCCCTGCCCGATCATCAGGACGGTTCGATAGGGGTGGTTGCGCAAGCGCTGGCTCCAGGCGCAGATCAGCACGAGGGTCGCGCTTCCGGCCATGAGCATGCACGACAACAGGAACATTGTGCCACCCATCCGCCAGAGCAACCACGCGAGCGCGAGCGCGGTGAGCCCCATCGGCAGCGCCATCCAGCGGCGGAAGGCCTCCATCCACTTGCCCGGCCTGGGCAGGCGTTTGCGTAGCGCGGGCACGAAACCCAGCAGCAGGAACGGCAACGCCAGCCCCAGCCCTAGCGCTGCGAACAGCGCCAGTGCCTGCACCACCGGCAGCACCAGCGCCGCTCCCAGCGCCGCCGCCATGAATGGCCCGGTGCAAGGGGTCGCGACGAAGGCGGCGAGCAGTCCGGTCGCGAAGCTGCCGCGCTGGCTTCCGCCGCCGCCCGCTATCGCGAAACCCGGAATCTCGAACGCCCCGAGGAAGTTCGCGGTCAGCGCCGACGCGAGCAGGAACAGCGCCACTACTATGGCCGGGTTCTGCAACTGGAATGCCCAGCCGACCGCCTCGCCGCTCGCACGCAGGGCCAGTAGCGCCGCGCCGAGTGCCACGCAGGCCAGCACCACGCCCGCAGTATAGGCCAGCGCATCCTTGCGCGCGGCATCCTCGTCGCCGCCTGCCTTCGCCAGCGAGAGCGCTTTCAGCGACAGGATCGGGAACACGCAGGGCATGATGTTGAGCATCAGCCCGCCCAGCAGTGCGGCGCCGATCAGCACCCACCAGGGCGGCAGGTTGCCTCCCGTACGGATCGGCTCACCACCGGTCGCGACATTCCCTTCGCGTGCGTCGAACGCCAGCCCCGTGCCGTCGCCCAGCCGCAGGATGCCCGAGACCGTCTTTGGTGGCTGCTCCACCCCGGACAAGGGAATCTGCACGAGCAGCATGTCTCCATCACGCGCGAAGGTCTGGGTCGCGGCGTAATCGACCAGCTCGCGATTCTCGATAAACACATGCGGCGCACCGAGGTTCAGCGTGGCGGGCAGCGGGATCGCGAGGCGGAGTGTGTCCCCCGCCAATGCGAAGCGGGCAGGCCGGTCGAGCGGTGCGGCAAGCGCGCTCTGGTATTGTGCGAAGCGGGCATTTGCCTCTTCCGGGCCAATGGCGTCCACCGCGCTCAGCTGCGCGGTCTGCGGCACGCAGATCCTGTCCGTACACGCGAGATACCTCGCGGTGCCGCGCAGGATGAAGGGGCCATCGATCTGCGCATCCGGGGCCACGCGCAGCGGCGCGACCACCGCATATTCGCCTTCGAAGATGTGGTTCATCAGGCTGCGCCGGCCCGCCTGCTGCACAAGCGTTTCGGGCGGAGGATAGCGGAACGTGCCGACAGAGACTCCCTCGGGCAGGTCCCATTCGATCTCCATGCCCTTGCCCGCATCGCCCGGGTTGGACCAGTAGCCGTGCCATTCGTCGGACACGGGCGTGAAGCGGATCGCAATGCGCGTCTCTGTGCCCGGCTGCACCGGGCCCTCCACCACCAGTTTCGCGTCGATACTGGTCTCTTGCGCATGCACCGCGAACGGCGCCAGCAGCAGTGCAAGCAGCACGGCAAGCAGCTGGCGGATCAAGGGCGGGCTTGCGCGGGTCATCGCGAGCGGCCTAGGGCTGTGGCCCGGTCGAAACAAGCTATGGAAATGTCCGCGATGCCCAGAAAGCCAGCCAGCAAGCCTGCCATCGCCGAACCGCGCGACCTGCTGATCCTGGGTGGCGGGCTGGTCGGCATGACGCTGGCGCTGGCGGTGGCAAGGAAAGGCATCACCAGCCATGTGGTGGACCGCGCCGATCCGGCAAGCCTGACTGCCGAAGGGTTCGACGGGCGCGCGTCTGCCATCTCGACAGCCAGCTGGAACCTGTTCACCAATATCGGGCTGGCCGACACGCTCGAACCGCACGGCTGCCCGATTGCCAAGATCGCGGTCACCGACCAGCTCAAGCCCGGGCGGATCGACTTCCAGCCGGACGAGGGCGATGGCTCGCTCGGCCGGATGTTCGCCAACCGGCAGTTGCGCCTGACCCTGTTCGAAGCCGCCAGGGCAGAGCCGCTGATCGCGTGGCACGCCGGTGTCGAAGTGACCCAGCGCACGCGCGGCAACCACAAGGTTTCCGCCACGCTCGCCGATGGGACGGTGCTGGAAGCCCGGCTGATGGTCGCCGCCGAAGGGCGCCGCTCTCCCACGCGCGAGGAGGCGGGCCTCAAGATCGCCAACTGGCAGTACAACCACCGCGCGATCATCGCCGGGCTGGTGCATTCCAAGCCGCACGACAATGTCGCGTGGGAAATCTTCTATCCCGAAGGGCCTTTCGCGCTGCTCCCCATGCTCGACGACGAACAGGGTCGCCACCGCAGCGCGCTGGTATGGACGGTGGACGAAAGCGATGCCGAAGGCGTGCTGGCGATGGGCGACCGCGCCTTCATTCACGAAGTCGAAAAGCGGATGGGCCGCATGTTCGGCGACCTGCAAGCCAACGGTCCGCGTTCATCCTACCCGCTCGGGTTCCACCATACCGCGAAGGTGGTCGACCACCGGCTCGCGCTGGTGGGTGACGCAGCCCACGGCATCCACCCGATCGCGGGCCAGGGGCTGAACCTGGGCCTGCGCGATGCGGGCGCACTGGTCGAAGTGATCGCGGAAGCGAAACGCCTCGGCCTCGATCCGGGCGATGCGGAAATGCTGGGGCGCTATGAAAGCTGGCGCGGGCTCGATGCCTTCATGGTCTCGCTCGCGACCGACGGGCTCACGCGGCTGTTCGGCATATCCGGGCCCGGCGCCTCCGCCATTCGCCGGTTCGGGATGGCGGGCGTGCAGCGCCTCGAGCCTTTGAAGCGCTGGTTCATGGACGAGGCACGCGGCGTCAGCGGCGATGTGCCCGAACTGATGCGGGGCTAGGTACCGGCGCAGATTTCTCTCGCCATCCTGTTACGCCATCACCGCCAGCGGTAACCGGAAATATTCTCACGCGAAGACGCCAAGAGGGTGTGCCTGCGGCGCCAGCCGCATTCTCCACTTCACACTTCACACTTCGCAAGTAGCACGTCAGGCAAAGAAGATTCGCAGCTTCGCTACTTCGCGAACCCTCTTCGCGTCTTTGCGTGAAACACCGTCTCACGCGTGATACATGCACAGAACTAGCGAAGGGAACGCTTACTCCGCAGGCCTCGTCACCGGGCTCGGCTGGTCGATCCGTTCGCCCGAACCATCGCGCAGGCGGCGCGGCTCGAGGACGGCAGCGGTTTCGATCAGGTCGAGCGCGCGCTGTGCCGCAGCGTAGCGGCGCACGTCGGCCACCCACTGGTCGGCAGCATCGGCACCCGGCATGTTCTGCACTTCCTCGATCGCGGCCTCATAGCGCCCCGTTTCGAGGAACATGCGCGCCCGTTCGATCCGCCGTTGCGGTTGCGGGGACGGGGCCGTCTGACGACGGACCACGAACAGGTTGGAAAGCTCGCGCCGCAGGCGTTGGAGGCTCGGTTCCTCGGGCGAAGCGCGCAGGGCGGGCTCCAGCCCTTCCAGCCGCGCGAGCAGCTGGTCGATGGTGACCGGATCGCGCGACATCTGCACCAGCGTGCGTACCGCATTGGGCAGTGCATCGCCGAACCGCAGGCGCAGCTGGTCCGCCAGATAGCCAAGCTCAGCCCCGCGCTCGATCGAACGGCGCGTGGCGAAGGAAATCAGCAGGCCCTCCGCACGCGCGGCATTCCCCGCGGCGGCCTCTGCCTGCAAATCCAGCCGGGCGAGCCGCTGTTCGGCGGCGGCAAGGCGCTGCTCGAGGCCGCCCTGCTGCTGCGCCACAGCCTCGACCCTTGCAGTGTTCGCTTCGGTTTCGGATGTGGTTGCCTGCGGAGTCGTTGCCTGCGCAGCGCGGGCAGGGTTCTGGCCTGCCGCGGCGTTCTTTTCGGTCGGCTTCGGCGTTGCGCCGGCGCGGGCCATAGGCTCGCTGTTTTCGGTATCGCCTTCGGTCAGAGCGGCCAGGGTGCTCTCGTAGATACCCGGCCGCCAGGCGAGGAACAGCGCCCCCGCGGCAACCAGCAATACGATGACCAAGGCAATGCCCAGCCAGGCACGCGACGTGCGCATGCGATCCTGCCGGGCTTCGTCAAATTCCATTACAAATCCAGTTCCGTGTCGCTCCGTGATCCCGCGCCGGAGCTTAGCGGTGAATGGTTAATGCCACATATCCAGGGCCAGGGAAAGCAGGGCCGGGTCGTCGGGCGTAGCCGCCACGCCCACGCTTTTCCAGCCATCTGAAACACTTCCCGCAATGCGTGGGCTGAGCGCCGCGAGCGCCAGCACGTTCCGGTCGATCCCGGTGCGCAAGACCTCTTTATCGAAATGCGCAGCGGAGGCCGCCGAATGCAGCAGGACGATACCGCCCGATCCCAGTTGCGCGATCTGTGAGGCAGTCAGCGCATGGTGCGCCATGCGGTAGGTCGTCACTGTTTCGATAGTGACATGGGCCGGTGCATTGATGGGCACGCGCTCTTCTCCCGCAAGACGCAGGAGCGAGATCGGGCGGCTTGCCGGAAGCGAGTCCAGGACGGCCTGCAAGGCTCCGGCGCCGGTCAAGGCAATGTCGAAGCCCATGTCGCGCGCTGCGGCGGCCGTTGCCTCGCCCACGGCGTAGACGGGCAGCCCCGCGAGTTTCGCGCGCTTCGCCCCGGCATGGCGTAATCCGTTTGCACTGCCGAGCAGGATGCCGTCAAAGGTGGCCGGCGGCATCTGCCACTCGACCTGTTCGGCCTCGCTCAGCGGCATCGCGACCAAATCCAGCCCCATCGCCTGTCCGCGCTTGATCGTGGCCGAAAGGCCCGGTTCGGGGCGGATGACGAAGACCGGCGCGGTCACTGCTCGCCTGCAAACAACACCGCGATCCCCGGGGTAGCGCGCGCCAGCAGGTCTTTGGCGAAGGCGCGGATCGCGTGTCCATCCTCGGCGGCAAGCGCGCATGACCCGTCCACGCGTTCGGCACCATCGGCACTGAACAGCGCAACTGTCAGAGCGATCCCGTCCCCCTCCGCCTGCGCCAGCATCCCCACCGGGCTGTGGCACGATCCGCCCAGCGCCTCGAGCACGCCGCGCTCCACGCTCACCTCGGCACGGGTCGGTGCGTGATCGATTGCGGCGATCCGATCGCGAGTGGACGTATCATCGGCGCGGCATTCGATCCCGATGGCTCCCTGAGATGGGGCGGGCAGGAAGTCGTCGAGTTCCAGCGGCGTACCGACACCTTCCTCGCCCAGCCGCTCCAGCCCGGCGGCGGCGAGCAGCGTCACATCCGCCTCGCCCGCCTGCAGCTTGGCCATGCGGGTGGCGACATTGCCGCGAAACAGCACGGTCTCGATATCGGGGCGCAGGTTCTTCATCTGCGCGGCGCGGCGCGGGGCGCTGGTGCCCAGCCTTGCGCCACGCGGGATCGACGCGATGGAAGACGCGCCCAGCAGCACGTCGCGCCGGTCGGCCCGAGGGAGAATCGCAGCAAGCGCGATTCCCTCCGGCCGGATCGTCTCGACATCTTTCAGCGAATGGACCGCCGCGTCGATCTTCCCCTCGGCCAGCCACTGGTCGAGCCCGCGTGTCCACAGTGCCTTGCCGCCAAGCTCCGCCAATGCGCGGTCCTGCACCTTGTCGCCATCGGCCACCACCGGCACCAGCTCGACCGCGCTCTCGTCCCACCCGTGCGCCGCGCACAGCCGCGCGCGCGCCTCGTGCGCCTGCGCCATGGCGAGCTGGGAGCGGCGGGTGCCCAGTCTGATAAGGGGGGTGTTCGGCATTGCTTGGCTTGCCCTAGCCCCGCGCTGCTTTAAGGGAAAGGACCATGCCGGTGGTACTCGGGATCGAATCCAGTTGCGACGAAACGGCGGTGGCCATGGTGGGCACCGACCGCAGGATCATCGCGCAACGTATCGCTTCGCAGGACGAGGCGCATCGCCCCTATGGCGGCGTCGTGCCAGAGATCGCCGCGCGCGCCCATGCGGAGCGGATCGCGCCGATGATCGCGGAGGTGATGGAGGAGGCGGAGATGGAGCTGGCCGATCTTTCCGCCATCGCCGCGACCGCCGGGCCGGGGCTGATCGGCGGCGTGATGGTCGGGCTGGTTAGCGCCAAGGCGCTCGCCATGGCCAGCGACGTTCCGCTGATCGCGGTGAACCATCTGGAAGGCCATGCGCTCAGCCCCCGGCTGGTCGATGAAGCGCTCGAATTTCCCTACCTGCTGCTGCTCGTCTCGGGCGGGCACTGCCAGATCCTGCGGTGCGAAGATGTGGGGCAGTACCGGCGGCTCGCCACCACGATCGACGATGCGGTGGGCGAAGCCTTCTACAAGACCGCCAAGATCCTCGGCCTCGGCTTCCCCGGCGGGCCTGCGGTGGAGAAGCTGGCGCGCGAAGGCGACCCCAAGGCCGTTCCGCTGCCGCGCCCGCTGGTCGGCGGGAAGGAACCGCATTTCAGCTTCGCGGGGCTCAAGAGCGCGGTCCTTCGCGCGAAGGAAGCGCAAGAAAAATCCGTTCGTGGTGAGCCTGTCGAACCGCGAACGCAGCGCGACGCCCGCCCTTCGACAAGCTCAGGACGAACGGACCGTGAGGGTTCGCGCGCCTATTCCGACGCAGACATCGCCGCGAGCTTCCAGCAGGCGGCGGTGGATTGCCTGGTCGACCGGCTGGAGCGCGCCATCGACAGCGGTGGCCATGCCCCCGCGCTGGTCGTCGCGGGCGGGGTCGCCGCAAATGCAAGCGTGCGCGCCGCGCTGGAGGCACTGGCAGAGCAGCACGATATGCGCTTCGTCGCGCCGCCCCCCGGATTGTGCACGGACAATGCGGCGATGATCGCATGGGCGGGCTGCGAAAGGCTGGGCCAGAACGATCCACTCGACTTCAAGGCGCGCCCCCGCTGGCCGCTGGACCCGGATGCCGAGCCCGCACGCGGGGCAGGAGTGAAGGCTTGATGGCAGAAGTAGCAGTCCTCGGCGGCGGCGCATGGGGCACCGCGCTGGCGCAGATGCTCGCTTCGGATGACCGAGACGTGCTGCTGTGGGCGCGCGAGCCCGAAGTGGTGGAGGACATCAACACCAACCACCGCAACACGTCTTTCCTGCCCGATTCGCCGCTCTCCCCCTCGATCCGCGCGACCGGCAACCTCGCCGATGTAGCGGATGTGGACGTGATCCTCGCGGTGGCACCGGCCCAGCACCTGCGCGCCGTTCTGGCGGAACTGCCGGGCTTTTCCGGGGACCTCGTGATTTGCGCCAAGGGGATCGAGCAATCGACCGGAGCCATCATGAGCGACGTTGCGCATGACGCTTGCCCCAAGGCGACACTCGCCGCGCTGTCCGGCCCGACCTTTGCACACGAAGTCGCCGCCGGGCTGCCCGCAGCGGTCACGCTCGCCTGCGAAGGCGGCAAGGCGCAGTGGGAACGGCTCTCTCCCGTCATCGCGCGCCCGACCTTCCGTCCCTATTACAGCGACGACCTGATCGGGGCGGAGATCGGCGGCGCGGTGAAGAACGTGCTCGCAATTGCCTGCGGCGTGGTCGACGGGCTGGCACTGGGCCAGAACGCGCGCAACGCCCTGATCGCGCGCGGCTTTGCCGAGATGGTCCGCTTCGGAGAGTCGCTAGGGGCCCAGCGCGAGACGCTGACCGGCCTGTGCGGGCTGGGCGACCTCGTGCTCACCTGCTCGTCCACTTCCAGCCGCAATTTCTCGCTCGGCAAGGCCATTGGTGAAGGGCAGAGCGCGAGTGACCTGATGGCCAACCGCCACACCGTGGCCGAAGGCGCGCACACCGCGCCCGTGCTGGCCCGCCTCGCGCGTAAAAAAGGTATCGACATGCCGATCGTCGACGCAGTCGTCGCGCTTCTCGACGGAGCGGAGGCGCAAGGTGTGGTGACCGACCTGCTGACACGCCCGCTCACTGCCGAAAGCCGCCCTGCTTGAGCGATCCCGCTCCCGAGCAAGCGGGCCGCGCCACGAGCGGCACAGGCCCGAGCGCAGACATGGCTGCGCTTGCCCGCGGCGGGCGGACCAATTTCTTCGGCTTCCTGATCCGGCTGGCCGCGCGCATCCCGTTCCTGTTCATTGCCGGGCGGCTTTACGGGGACGACATGCTGGGCCGCTTCGCTGCTGCGCTGGTGGTGGTCGAACTGGCCAGCCAGGTCGCGGTGCTGGGCCAGAAACGCGGGCTCGCGCAGCAATTGAGCGAGGATGACGAGCGCCCGCCCTCGCACATCGTGGCCGATGCCATAGTGCTCAGCATCATAACCTCGCTCGCCTTCACGGCGTTGTTCGTGGCCTTTCCGCAGCCGATGTTCCCCAACGGCGCCAATGGCGACCTGTCGTGGCTGCTGGTGCTGACCATCCTGCCTTACGCGCTGACCGAGGTCGCGCTGGCCGCCTGCGCCTATCGCTACGATATCGGCGCGACCGTGCGCAGCCGCGCAGTGGTGGAACCGTGGGTACTCTCGATTGCCACGGGCGCGCTGTTCTTCGTGGTGCCCGACAGCGGGCTCGAGATTGCCTACGTGATATCGATCGTCGCCGCTTCTTTCGCCGCCATCATGCCCGCGATACGGCACTACGGCATGCCCCACGAATGGACCCCGCACCCGGTGCGCGTTTTCCGGCTGGCCATGCGCAACCTGCCGCTGGCCGGAGCCGACGCCATCGAGTGGGGCACGCGCAAGCTCGACCTTGCCATCCTCGCGCAATTCGCCACGCCCGCGCAGGTCGGCGTCTATTACGCGGTGCAACAGGTCGCCACGCTGCCGCAGAAGCTGAAGACCAGTTTCGACCCGATCCTGGGCCCGGTCATCACCGCCGCGCTGAAAGTGGGCGACCGCTCGGCCATCGCCAAGCAGGTGTGCCAGGTCGGCTTCTGGATCGTCGCGATGCAGGCAGGCGTCGCGCTCGCCCTCGCGCTTCCCGGCGAGGCGGTGATGGGCCTGCTGGGGCCGGACTTCGTCAGCGGCACCGGCGCGCTCTCGATCCTGCTGGTGGCCGAAGTGGTCGCCGCGCTGGCGGTCGTCTCGGAAAGCGCGCTCATCTACATTGCGCGCATGCGCAACCTGATCGTGTCGCTGATCACGATCCTGTTCCAGGCGGTGCTGACCATCGGCCTCATGGTCGCCATCGACGCCTATGATCTCCCCGAATTCTGGCGCATGCCCGCCGCTGCAGTCGCGCTGGCGTTGGCGCTGGCAGGCGCAAGCATCACCAAGAGCATCATGCTGGGCCGCATCCTTGGCGAAACGGTCAACAATTTCCGCTGGGCACTGGTGCTGGCGGCGATCCCTGCAGCGGCAGTGGGCTGGGGCGCCACGCAGCTGCCCGAATGGCTGGAACTGATTGTCGGGATCCCGGCAATCCTGGCGACTTACGGAACGATCATCTGGTTCTTCGGCTTCGGCCCGGAAGACCGCGTGCTGTTCCGCCGCAACATCACGCAGGAAGAGACATGACCGGCTGGCGACCGGAGCATTCAGAGGTCGTTCACGGGCCGGGCGAGAGCCTTGAGCCCGTCACCCAAAGATAAACCAAGGGGAGTACTGGTGCGATGGGGATGAAGAATATTGCAGTCGTAGCGATTGTCAGCGTCGGGCTCGCCGGATGTGCGACGACCGACCAGAGCGACGAGATTGTTCTGACTGGCGGCAAGGTTAGCCAGGATCGCAACACCCCTCCGCCACCGCCACCGCCGCCACCGCCTCCTCCTCCGCCTCCGCCACCATCGCCGTCAGCTAGAGTATACGATTTTTCGAGCTCGCAGACGGGGGTAGCGCTCAACGTCCAAGGATTGGCGGAGTCCGTGCCGGAAGGCGAACCACAGCAGTCCACCTCGCCCGACCTGCGCTATGTGCCTTCGATCGTTGTGCCGACACAGCCCGACCGGGAGCGGTATGACGGCAAGGAGGTGTCCGAAGTTGCGGTGACGCTCGAAAAGCCTGTCTCCACCTTCTCGGTCGATGTCGACACAGGCTCCTATTCCAATGCGCGCCGCATGCTTACCGACGGGGAGCTGCCGCGTGAGTCCGCCGTGCGGACCGAGGAATTCGTCAACTACTTCCGCTACGACTATGCGCGCCCGACCAGCGCCGATGCCGCGCCCTTCACAGTCAACATGGATGTCGCGCAGACCCCGTGGAATGCGCAGACGCGACTCGTGCGGATCGGACTTGCCGGATACGACGCGCCCAAGGAAGAACGGCCCGCGGCCAACCTCGTCTTCCTGCTCGACGTATCGGGCTCGATGAGTTCGCGCGACAAGCTGCCGCTGGTGCAGACTGCGATGAAGACGCTGGTCAACCGGCTGACGCCGAAGGATCGCGTGTCCATCGTGGTCTATGCGGGTGCGGCGGGCCTCGTGCTCGAACCGACCAGCGATTCGCGTGAGATCATGGCCGCGCTCGACGATCTGCAGGCTGGCGGGTCGACCGCCGGTGGTGCGGGCCTCGAACTGGCCTATCGCGTGGCGGAAGCCAGCAAGGTCGATGGCATCAACCGCGTGATCCTGGCGACCGATGGCGATTTCAACGTCGGCCTGTCGGACAACGACGCGCTGCTCGAATATGTCGAGAACAAGCGCAAGAACGGCATCAGCATGACCGTGCTCGGCTTCGGGCGCGGCAATATCAACGAAGCGCTGATGGAGCAGATCGCGGACCGCGGTAACGGCAATTACGGCTATATCGACAGCGCGATCGAGGCGCGCAAGGTGCTGGGCGAACAGCTGGGCGCGACCTTGTTCACCATCGCCAAGGACGTAAAAGTGCAGGTCGAGTTCAACCCGGCGGTGGTCAGCCAGTACCGCCTGATCGGGTACGAGAACCGCATCCTGCGTGAAGAGGACTTCAACAACGACGCGGTCGATGCGGGCGATATCGGATCGGGCCACCAGGTGACCGCGATCTACGAGGTCGTGCCCGCAGGTCAGGATGGGTGGATCCCCGGCCGCCGCTATCAGGATCGCATCCCGCAGGCGGCTTCCGGGCAGGCGAGCGAAGCGGCCTATGTCAAACTGCGCTACAAGCAGCCCGATAGCGACACCTCGACCCTGATCGAACAGGTCCTGCCCGCCAGCCGTCTCGCCAATGCGCCCGTGCCGCAGGGGGACTTCGCCTTCGCTACGGCAGTGGCGGCGTTCGCGCAGAAACTGCGTGGAGACACCCTGCTCGACGATTTCCCATACACGGCGGTCCGCAGCCTCGCAGGGCAGCAGAGCGACTTCTACCGGCAGGAATTCATCAAGCTGGTGGGCGTTGCCGAGGGACTGGACCAGCCCTGAGGGTTTTCTAACCGCTTGGCTCTGGTTATCGGGGCGGGGTGAGCAATCGCCCCGCCCTTTCAGTTTTTGCAGGCGCACTGCTGGTATGTGCGATGGCGCTGTTCGTCGCGAGCCAGACCGCAACCGGATTCACTAACCGCCTCGCCGCGCAGGTGAGGGCACTTCCCGAACAGGGCAGCGACCCCGCTGTGGACGTGCGGTTCGTCAATGCGCGCGGCTGGCCCACCCGCCACCCGATGCTGACCCCTCGGCGCGACCTGAGCGAGCTTGAGCGTGTGCGCATCGCGCAGGCCATCGCCGATATTCCCGGTATGGGCGGTGTCCACTGGACCGATGGGACGATGCTCGCGGGTTCCGACACCAATATCGAACTGCTCAGGTGCGAGAACGACCTGCTGACCGTGATGGCGGGGCGCACGATCCGGTTCGAGGAATCGTCGGCAGACTTTATTCCCGGCAGCGAGGAAGTGCTCGACGAACTCGCCGCGGCCATGCGCCCATGCGTGGGGGCGATCGTCGCGATTTCCGGGCACACGGACACCTCGGGTTCTCCGCAGGTCAATCTCGCACTTTCGCAGGACCGCGCGCAGATGGTGCGGCGCGAACTGGTCGACCGGGGCATCCCGGCGCAGAACCTGCGCGCAACCGGCTATGGCTCGTCGCGCCCGGTGCGCGGGCTGGACCCGGCGGACCCGGCCAATCGCCGCATCGAGTTCCGCGTAGTCGCCACTGAAAAGACCCGCCCCACTCCCATCGATACGCCGGCGGCACGGTAAGGCGGAGCGCGAGGACCAATGGCCTATTCCATCGAACTGATTGTGCTGGCGCTCGCCGGATATGCGCTCGGCCTCGGGCTGGGCGCGCTGGCGCACGTGGTTTGGACTTTGCGTGGCCCGGACTTTCGCGTTAATGCGGGAGAAAGAAAACGATAGAGAGGCGTAACCTGGATGATTGAACTGATCGAAGCCAACTGGCTGCTGATCCTGCTGGCCGTGCTGGTCGGCTTTGTGGTTGCCTGGTTCCTGATGTCAGGCTCGCGCAAGACCAAGGTCACGCGCGACAAAGTCGACGAGGGCGATGCTGGCGCCAAACGCAACCAGGCGCTGATCGATGCGCCGCCAGCCGCCGCGAAGGATGCGGCGGCGCCTCCTGCCGACCCCGAACCTGCACCGGAAGTCGCCAAGCCCGCTGCAGCCAAGGTCGCCCCGGCGGTGCCGCCTGTCAGCACCGGCATGGCAGGCGCTGGCGCGGCGACGGGTGTAGCTACGAGTGCCGCAGTTGCTGAGACGAAAAAGCCCGCAAAGGCCAAAGCGCCCGCGACCGGCGATGGCGACGACCTGACCCGCCTCAAGGGCGTCGGCCCCAAGCTTGTCGCGCAACTGCACGAAATGGGCATCACGTCCTTCGCGCAGATTGCGGGATGGAGCGATGCCGATATCGACCGCATCGATGCGCAGCTTGGCCGGTTCAAGGGCCGCATCCGGCGTGACGACTGGGTCGAGCAGGCGAAACTGCTCAGCGGCGGCGATACCGCCGCATACGAAGCACGTTTCGGCAAGCTCTAGGGAACGAACGGCGCAAGAAAGTTCTTGCCAATGTGACAGTTTTGGAACGATCATGACATTTGGTCGTTCGGTTCAATTCGCGGTCGCAGTGGGAGAACGCATGGAACAGCCGATCATTCTCATCGCGGAAGACGAGCCTATCGTCGGCCTAGACCTGTGCGACACCATGCGGGAGGCCGGGTACCTGATCGAAGGGCCACACGGCGATCTCAATTCCGCAATGCTCGCCTTCCAGAAGCGCAAGCCCGATCTCGCTATCCTCGACATCCGGCTGCACGACACGGTCGTGTATCCCTTCGCCGAAAAGCTGATCGCAGAGGATGTGCCCGTCATCTTCCATTCGGGCCACCTGCCGCTGGACGAAGTGTCGGACCGTTTCCCGAACACGCTGGCGCTTTCCAAACCGTGCCCGCCGGGGGACATCATCACGCAGGTGCACCTGACGCTGCATCCCGAAGATGCCGAGATTCTCGCGCAGGCCCCTGCAGAGCGCGATATCGAACCCGCCTGATTCGCGTTTACCGACGGACCGCCTGAGGCACGGCAGGGCTTGCCGTGGCGGGCCTGCATTTGCCATGGGCCTTCTCGCAGAACAGACAAGCGAGCCCCACCCCCCCATGATCCCCTTCGACCATACCGATCCGTTCCGCCTCGACGACCAGTTGACCGAGGACGAGCGGATGATCCGCGACACCGCGCACGCATTCGCGCAGTCCGAATTGCAGCCACGCGTGATCGATGCATTCCGTGAAGAAGCGAGCGCACCCGAGCTCTTCCCCCTGATGGGGCAGGCAGGCCTGCTGGGCGCGACTATCCCCGAGGAATATGGCGGCGCGGGCGCGGGCTACGTCGCCTATGGCCTGATCGCGCGCGAGATCGAGCGGGTCGATAGCGGCTATCGTTCGATGGCGAGCGTTCAGTCCAGCCTCGTCATGTACCCTATCCATGCCTTCGGTACCGAAGAGCAACGGCAGAAGTACCTCCCGGGCCTTGCCAGCGGAGAGCTGATCGTCTGCTTCGGCCTGACCGAACCCGATGCGGGATCGGACCCAGCAGGCATGAAGACGGTCGCGAAGAAAGACGGTGACGATTACGTCATCTCGGGCAGCAAGACTTGGATCTCCAATTCACCCTTCGCCGACGTCTTCGTCGTCTGGGCCAAGAGCGAAGAGCATGGCGGCGGCATTCGCGGCTTCGTGCTGGAAAAGGGCATGGCAGGGCTTTCGGCCCCCAAGATCGAGGGCAAGCTTTCGCTGCGCGCCAGCACCACGGGCATGATCGTGATGGACGAGGTGCGCGTGCCCGCTTCGGCCATGTTCCCCGAAGTGCAGGGCCTCAAGGGTCCGTTTTCCTGCCTCAACCGTGCGCGCTACGGCATTTCGTGGGGCGCGATGGGCGCGGCGGAATTCTGCATGGCCGCCGCGCGGCAATACGGGCTCGACCGGCAGCAGTTCGGCGTCCCGCTCGCTTCCAAGCAGCTCTACCAGCTGAAGCTGGCCGACATGCTGACCGAGATCGCGCTGGGCCTGCAGGCAAGCTTACGCGTCGGCCGCCTGATGGACGAGGGCAACTGGGCGCCCGACATGGTCAGCGTGGTCAAGCGCAATAATGTCGGCAAGGCCTTGAACATCGCCCGCGTCGCGCGCGACATGCACGGCGGCAACGGGATCAGCGAGGAATATCAGGTGATCCGCCACATGGTGAACCTGGAGACGGTCAACACTTACGAGGGCACGCATGATGTCCACGCGCTGATACTGGGCCGGGCGATTACGGGCATTGCGGCGTTTTGACGGGCGCGCCTTGAAGGTAGCGCTGTCCTACATGGGCAAACAGTGCGAGAGGCGGGGAATGCACCCCGCCTCGCCCGCCCGGACCTCCACTCTTGAAAGCGCGGAACACGGGCCCGGTTTTTCGCCTTTAGACACTGTGTCACGTGTGTCAGGCCGCGCCGCTATCGAGGGGAGGATCGCATGAAACTCTACGGCTATTACCGCAGTTCGACGAGCTATCGCCTGCGCCTCGCGCTGGAGTTGAAGGGCCTTGAATACGAGAATTGCCCGGTCAACCTGCTCGAGAGCCAGCAGAAGGGCGAGGCGTTTACCAGCCGCAATCCCTTCGCCACAGTGCCGATGCTGGAGGCGGACGGAAAAGACCGCGTGCAGTCGATGGCGATCATCGAGTGGCTGGACGAGGCCTACCCCGACAATCCTCTGCTGCCGCAGGACCTCGACCAGCGGTATCTCGCGCGCGAACTCGCCTATGCCATTGCAACCGAGTTGCACGCGCCATTGAACCTGCCCGTGCTCAAGTACCTGAAGAGCGAATACGGGCAGGACCAGGTTGGCGTGGAAACATGGTACCGCCACTGGCTCGCGCGCACGCTCGTGCCGGTCGAGCAGCGCCTCGCGCAGTTGAACACCGGCGACTTCCTGTTCGATGCGCCCGGTTTCTTCGAAGTCGTGCTGATGCCGCAGATCTACAACGCCCGCCGCTTCGGCTACGACTTCTCCGATGCCCCGCACACAACCCGGATCGAAGCCGCCTGCCTCGCATTGGATGAAGTGCAACGGGCGCACCCCGATAATCAGAACGACACCCCCGAAGGAGAGAAAACCCAATGAAACTCGCCACGCTCAACGATGGAACGCGCGACGGGAAGCTGGTCGTCGTCTCGAAAGACATCACCCGCTACTGCGCGGCGGACAATATCGCGCCGACCCTGCAGGCCGCGCTCGACGACTGGGCCAACATCGCGCCCAAGCTGCAGGCGCTTTACACCGATGTCGAGCATGAGGCCGTGCCGTGCGAGCGGTTCCACGAGCGGGAGGCGCATTCGCCGCTGCCGCGCGCATACCAGTGGGCCGACGGGTCGGCCTACATCAACCACGTCGAACTGGTGAGGAAGGCACGCGGCGCCGAGGTGCCAGAGAGCTTCTATCACGATCCGCTGATGTATCAGGGGGGCAGCGACGACTTCCTCCCTCCGCGCGCCGATATCCCACTCAAGGACACGAGCTGGGGCTGCGACATGGAAGGCGAGATCGCCTGCATCACTGACGACGTGCCAATGGGCGTATCCTCGGAAGAGGCTGCCGATCACATCAAGCTGCTGATGCTGGTCAACGACGTGTCGCTGCGCGGGCTGATCCCGGGCGAGCTCGCCAAGGGCTTCGGCTTCTTCCAGTCCAAGCCTGCCACCGCCTTCAGCCCCGTGTGCGTCACGCCCGACGAGCTGGGCGATGCGTGGAAGGACAGCGTGATCCAGCGTCCGCTGATGGTCGACTACAACGGCGAACCCTTTGGTCGCGCAGACGTGGGCAAGGATGCAACCTTCAGCCTTGCCGATCTGGTCGCCCATGCGGCCAAGACGCGCAACCTGGGCGCGGGCTGCATCATCGGTTCGGGCACGATCTCTAACCAGGGGCCGGAAGGCGATCCTGGCAAGCCGGTGAGCGAAGGCGGCGCGGGCTATTCGTGCATTGCCGAGATCCGCATGATCGAGACCATCGCATCGGGCGAAGCGAAGACCCGCTTCATGCATCCGGGCGACACGGTGAAGATCTGGATGGAAGATGAACACCATCACTCGATCTTTGGCGCGATCGAGCAGAAGGTTGTCCAGGCCTGATGTTCGTCGACGAAACCTGGCTCGACATCCTGATCCGCGGCGGCATCCTGACCGTCGCGGCGCTGCTGTGGATCCTGCTGCTGGTCCGCGTTGTCGGCCTGCGCAGCTTCTCCAAGATGACCGCGTTCGATTTCGTGATGACGGTCGCCACGGGCAGCCTGCTGGCAGGTGCCGCTCAGGCCACGCAATGGTCCGGCTTCGCGCAGGCGATGATTGCACTCGCAGGCCTGTTTATGGCGCAGTGGATCATCGCGCGCCTGCGCAAGGCTTCCGAGACGGCCGAGCATGTGATTGAGAACGAGCCGGTCCTGCTGATGCAGGACGGCGTTTTCTGCGAAGAGGCGATGGAGCGCACCCGTGTCGCCCGGTCCGATATTGTCGCCAAGCTGCGCGAGGCAAACGTGCTGTCGTTCGACGAGGCTCGCGCGGTGGTGCTGGAGACCACCGGCGATATCTCGGTCCTGCATGGCGAGCGACTGGACGATGCCGTGCTGGAAGGCGTGCGCGGCGCTCAGAAACCGTAGCGCAGGCCCGCCCAGAATGTGCGCGGCGCGCCGAGGTCCAGATCGCCGCCGTCGCTGCGGGTCACGATGGGCTCATCGAACAGGTTCTCCGCCCGCAGCACGAGATTGAGCTGTCCTGCAAGCGGGACCTGCGCATATGCGCCCAGCGTGGTGAAGGCGGGGAGCACATCGGTTTCCAGGTCATCCTCGAACTGGTCGCCGACATGGCGCAGCGACAGCGCGAACCGGGTGCGGTCTGTCGGCGCGTAGGCGATGCTCGCCGCTGCCATCCAGCGCGGGCTTTGCGGCGGGGCATTGCCATCGAGCGCCTGCGATGCCCCCTCGCCCACGATCCGCGGATCGGAGAAGGAGAGATTGGCGTCGAACCGGATCGGGCCGCGCTCCACGCGCAGCCCTGCCTCGATTCCCTGCGTCTCAATGGCAGGCAGGTTCTGCCGCTGGCGCAGGTTCGCGCCGAGTGTGACATTGGCGATGGCGTTCTTCAGCCGATTGTCGAACGCGGTGAGCGAGAGGGCCACGCCTTCCGCCGGGCGCCAGTCGATGCCGGCCTCGACCCCGCGTAGCTCCTCGTTGGTGAGGTCCGCATTGGCCTGCGTCACCACCGGGAAGACCACGAACGGGCGGTAGAGTTCGTTCAAGGTCGGCAGCCGCAACCCGCTATAGGCCGCAGCACGCAGGTCGAGCGTCGGCGTGGCCCTGAACAGGGCCCCTGCACGGTACGTCAGCGTCCATTCGCTACGGTTGGCGAAGCGATCATCGGTCACCACCGCCCCGCTCGCATCGCGCTCGAAGTAGAAGCCGTCGGCAATCACCGTCCGATCGGCGCGCAACCCGCCGGTGAGGATCAGCTGTCCTACCTGCCAGTCGTCCTCTACGAACAGGCCGAGATCGCCGGTGGCACCGCCAGCGCGGCGCCGCGCGGTAATCTGGCCGGTGAAGGCGCTGATCGGCGTTTCCTGCAATTCGCCGATCGCGCGGCGATAATCGACACCGAGGCGCAGCGTGTGCGCTTTTCCAACCGGGGGGCGCACCTCGATCTTGCCGCCCAGCCCGGTCGACGGCGTATTGCGCTGGTCCAGTACGGGGACGAAGCGGCTGGAGCTGATGACAAGATTGGAGAAATTGCGTGCCTGCACATAGGCGAGCGCATCCACCTGCCAGCGCCCTCGCCCGACCAAGCGCACCGAGTAGTCCTGTCCGCTGGCCGAGGAGTCGGCGCCGTCGAAGCGCAGCGTGCGCGCATCGTCGAAGGCGAGCATCCGCGCCTGCAGTTCGAGATCGTCGGCAAGCGGCGCGACCACCCGCAGCTGGCCCGACAGGCTGTCGAACCGGGCGGGCACGCTGGCGGGCACGCGCTGGCTCTCGGGCGCGGTATGGAAACCCGGCCCGCGATCCCAGCGCACAGCGCCTGTCGCATATCCACTGCCGAGCGATGCGGCGAAGCTGCCCACCGCCTCGGTCCCGCCGCGATCGTTCACCAGCACGCTCGCGCCCAGCGGCGCCTGCAATTCGGGCGAGAGGCTCTCTACCGCGATGGTCCCCGCGAGAGCGCCCGCTCCGAACGGGCCAGAGCCGCCACCACGCGTCACTGCGATTCGGCCCACCTGCTCGGGCAGCAGCGCAGTGAAGGGGATGTGGCCGAAGAAGGGGTCGGCAACGGGCACCCCGTCCAGCGTGACGAGCGCCCGGCTGGTTGCGTTGCCACCCAGAGCGCGCAGGCTCACGCCCTGCGCGGTGGGATTGGAGGAACGGCTGTCCGACCGGCGGAATTCCTGGAAACCCGCGACACTCCCCAGCGCCTCCTCGATCCGGCCCGACGGAACCGCCAGCACCTCCTCGCGATCCACGATCACGGTGCCGTAGGCAGGGCTCGCCGGAGTATCGGGCAGTCCGCGCCCGGTTACGATCAGGATCGGCCCTTCCTCCTTGGCATTATCGCGTACAGGGTCCGTGTCCTGTGCTGCGACAGGTACGGCAAGGAGCGAAACGGAAAGCACAAAGCGGATGGTACAAATCACGTGCTATGCCCTAACCATCTTCGTTCGCCCCGTCAGCCACCCTCTCGCCATCGGAGATGGCATGCGATAGGTTGCCGATGAATACGGAGTAAGCAGACGTGATGGATTTGAACGACAGCGATTTCGACGTGCTGATCGTGGGTGCCGGTATCTCCGGCATCGGGATGGCTGCCCATCTGGAAGAGCACTGCCCGGGCAAGCGCTATGCTATTGTCGAGCGGCGTGAAAACCTGGGCGGGACGTGGGATCTGTTTCGCTATCCCGGCGTCCGGTCCGACAGCGACATGCACACGCTGGGTTTCATCTTCGAACCCTGGCGGCACGAAAAGAGCATCGCCGACGGCCCCTCCATCCTCGAATACCTCAACCGCATCGTCGACGAACGCGGGATTCGCGAGAACATGCGTTTCGGCATGCGGGTCGAGACGGCCGATTTCGACAGTGCGAGCGCGCGCTGGATCGTGACGGTCGCGACCGCACAGGGCGAACGCAAGCGGCTGACCGCGAACTGGCTCTACCTCGGATCGGGCTATTACGATTACGACGAACCCTACGATCCCGGCTTCGAACTGGGCGAATTCGCGGGCGAGGTGGTCCACCCGCAGTTCTGGCCCCAGGACCTGGCCTATGACGGGAAGAACGTGGTCGTGATCGGGTCGGGCGCGACGGCAGTCACCATCGTGCCCGCCATGGCGCAGCGCGCGGCCTCGGTCACCATGCTCCAGCGCACGCCGACCTGGATGTTCAGCCGACCGGCGCGCGATGGCCTTGCCAACTTCCTGCGCAAGGTTTTGCCGGAGAGTACCGCCTACAAGATCACCCGCTGGAAGAACGTGGTGATGCAGGATATCGGCTTCAAACGCGCGCAGACCAAGCCCGAGAAGGTGAAGGAATTCCTGACCAAGAAGATGCAAGGGCATCTGGGCGACAAATACGATGCAACCGCCTTCACCCCGCCCTACGACCCGTGGGACCAGCGCCTGTGCCTGGTGCCCGATGCCGACCTGTTCGACGCGATCAAGGATGGCAAGGCACAGGTCGTCACCGGGCGCATCGCGCGTTTTACGAAGAACGCCGTCGTGCTGGAGGATGATCGCGAGATCCCGGCAGACATTATTGTCACCGCGACCGGGCTGAAGCTGGCCATCGCCGGCAAGATCGCGATTTCGGTCGATGGCGATCCGGTCGATTTCGCGCAACGCTATTACTACAAGGGCTGCATGTTCTCGAACCTGCCGAACCTTGCGGTGGTGTTCGGCTATCTCAACGCGAGCTGGACGCTGCGGGCGGACCTCAACGCGGCCTATATTTGCGATGTCCTCAACACGATGGATGCCAAGGGCGCGGACATAGCCGTGCCGCTGCTCTCCCAACCCGAAGAGGCCGAGCTGGAAGAGGACGATATCTTCGATTTCTCGTCCGGCTATATCCAGCGTTCAAAGGCAATCATGCCGAAGAACGCGGTCAATTTCCCGTGGCGCCTCAACCAGGATTACCGGGTCGATCGCAAGCAGATGAAGAGCGATCCGATCGACGACGGCATTTTGCACTTCAAGGCGCTGCCGCATGCGCCCGCCGACGATGCTGCGCCTGCGCGGCCGACCGCAACACGCAGTGCAACCTGATCGCATGAGCGAACGTATCTGGACTGCCGGGCTCATCGTCATCGGCGACGAAATCCTGTCCGGTCGCACGCACGACAAGAATATCGCGCAGGTTGCTGCGTGGTTGCAGGTGCAGGGCATCCGTCTGGACGAGGTGCGGGTGGTTGCCGATGTGCAGGAGAGGATCGTCGAGGCGGTGGATGCCCTGCGCGCACGCAACGATTACCTGTTCACCACTGGCGGGATCGGCCCGACGCATGACGACATCACGGTGGACGCTGTCGCCGCCGCTCTGGGCGTGCCCGTGGTCGTACATCCCGAGGCGCGCGCAATCCTCGAACGCTATTATGCGGACAAGCCCGGTGGGTTGACCCAGGATCGGCTGCGCATGGCGCGCGTGCCCGAAGGCGCGGACCTGATCCCCAATCGCATGTCGGGCGCACCCGGTATCAAAATCGGTAACGTCATGCTGATGGCGGGCGTGCCGCATATCACGGCGGGCATGCTCGATGCGCTGACGGGCACGCTGGAAGGCGGCGCACCCCTGCTGAGCGAAACGATGGGGTGCTGGGCTGCCGAAAGCGAGGTCGCCTCGATCCTGCGAGAGGTAGAGCGCGCGCACGAGCAGTGCCAGATCGGCAGCTATCCGTTCTTTCGCGAAGGCAAGGTGGGCGCGAATTTCGTGATCCGATCGACCGACGCCGATGCGCTGGCGGCGTGCGCAAGAGATTTGCGCGAGGCGCTGTCCCGGGCAGGTCACGAAACCACCGCGGGCGGGATATAAGGGGCAGTCGAACCCCATCTTAACCAGGCTGGTGCTAGCGACGCATCGTCATGACGAGCGTCTATCTGACTATCGATACGGAGTACTCCTCCGCACTGGCGAACGGGCCGTGTCCGGTCGATCGCGCGGAAAACTTCGCGCGTTCGATCGCGTGCATCACACCGCGCGGCCCGGCGGGCATTACGCACAAGCTGGATTTGCTGGCCTGGTACGGACAGCGCGCGGTATTCTTCGTCGATCCCATGCCCGCCCTCATCTGGGGTGTCGCCGCGATCGAGGATGTCGTCGCGCCGATCCTGCGGGCGGGTCAGGACGTGCAGTTGCATTGCCATACCGAATGGCTCAAACTGGCCCCTCCGGGCGGCCCGCTGGCCGGGCTGGAAGGGCGCAACATCAAGGATTTCGCGTTCGAGGAGCAATGTCGCATCCTCGAATGGGCACGCGACACGCTGGTGTCGGCCGGTGCTCCGAACCCGGTCGCGTTCCGCGCGGGCAACTACGGTGCCAATCGCGATACCCTGCGCGCGCTCAAGGAAATTGGCCTGCATTTCGACAGCAGCCATACGCCGGGCATCACCGGAGGAGACAGCGACCTCGACCTGCGTCGGACCGACACGCAACCGCTCATCCACGAAGGCATCGTTGAAGTGCCCGTGTCTTGCGTGGGTGACCTGCGCGGGCGGCTGAGGCATGCGCAGGTCACCGCGCTGTCGCTGCGGGAAATGCGCGCAGCGCTGCGCCATGCCCGCGATCACCAGACGCCTACGTTCACCCTCGTTTCGCACAGTTTCGAGCTGATCAACCGACGCAGCATGGCCATCAACCGGGTTGTGCGACGCCGGTTCGAAGGTCTGTGCAAGTCGCTGCGCGATATCCGGGGCGTGCATTCCGCCGACTTCGCCAACAGCCCGCCGGTCCGGACCTTTCAGCGGGCAGAGATGCCGGTAGTGTCCCCGGCGAACCCGGTCGCAGTCGGCCTGCGCTACGCAGAGCAGGCGGTTTCGAACACGCTTTACGGGGCGCTCTAATGCCCGGCCAGAGCACGCCGATCGCGTTTACCGTCGGTGCACGAAGGGTCTTCTGCGTGAACCGCGAGCTTGAGCCAGTGGTGTTTTCGCTCGAAGAGGCACTGGCAGGATCGCTGCCTACCCTTCCACCGCTCGCCCGCGAGATCGACGGGATGCGCGTATTGTCCGCACCATTGGCGATGGCTTCGGCAATCCGGACGCGATTTCCAAACCATATCGCCGGTGCCCAGGAAGAGTTTCGCCGGCATTACATCGCGATGGATGGCAGTTTCGAGGATTACCTCGCGCAATTTTCGGGCAAGACGCGCAGCACATTGAGGCGCAAGGCGAAGAAGTTCGCGAGCGCAGACGGCGGAACGCTGGACGTGCGCGCATACCGGAGCCGCGCCGAAGTGGCGCAGTTCCTCGACCTCGCACAGCCATTGTCCCAACGGACCTACCAGGCGCGGCTGCTCGACGCGGGCCTGCCCGATAGCGAGGAGGCTCGCGCCGCGATGCTGGCGGATGCGGCGGCGGGCAACATGCGGTGCTTCGTGCTGTTCCTTGCGGGCGAGCCGGTCGCCTATCTCGCCCTCCCGGTGCGTGGCGACACGCTGGTCTATGCGCATCTGGGTTACGACCCGGCGCATGCTTCCCTATCGCCCGGAACCGTCCTCCAGATGGAGGCGCTGCGGCTGCTGTTTGCCGAAGATCGCTTTCGCTATTTCGATTTCACCGAGGGTGAAGGCACTCACAAGGCACTGTTCGGTACGCACAGCATCGCGTGCTGTTCATTCCTGCTGCTGCGCAAGACGTTCGCGAATCGCATCCTGCTCGGCGCGCGTAACGCCTTCGATGCGGGTGTCGCGCAGGTCAAGGCTATGACCCGGAACGGCGGATCGCTGGCCTCGGCCCGGAAATTGCTGCGCTCTTAAGGCTTTGCGCCCATCGTCGAACCGGCTAGCACCCTCTTGCTGGAGGGGGCGCACGGTTGGACTTTCTGCTGATCCTGATTCTGATCGCGGTCATCGCCGCCCTGTGGACCCAGTTCAGGAAGCTTGGCGCCTCTCATGCCATGCTCGAAGACCGGCTGGCTGCGCTGGAATCGCGCATTGGCCAACCCTCGGATGCATCGGCGACACCGCCAGCTACCACCCGGCCACCCGAGGCAAACGATGCAGGGCAGGATGTGCCTTGGCCGGAATTTTCTGACGCGCCGCCTACCGATAGCCCCGCGCCATCCGAGGATACCTTATCCGATACGATAGCCAAGGACATAGCCGGGCAGACACCGCCCGCCACCACGCAGGAGCAGGTCGAAGAGCCTGCCGCCAAGGGCTTCGATTTCGAAGAACTGTTCGGACGTCACCTGCCGATCTGGGCGGGTGGGATCACGCTCGCGATCGGTGGCATCTTCCTTGTCCGGCTGGCAATCGAGAGCGGATTGATGACGCCGCCCGTGCGTGTCGCGACGAGCTTCGTGTTCGGCATCCTGTTACTGGTCGCGGCGGAGCTTGCCCATCGCTTCGAAGCGCAGCTGGCCGATCCGCGCGTGCGGCAGGCACTGGCAGGCGCGGGGCTGGCGACGCTTTATGCCGCGTTCTACCTCGCCGGGTCGGTATACGAACTGATCGGTCCGGGTGTGGCGTTCGGCGGGCTGGCGCTGGTGACGGCCATCGCACTGGCCCTCGCGTTCCGGTTCGGCCTGCCGACCGCGCTGCTGGGCCTCGTGGGCGGTTTCGCGACACCCGCGATGGTCTCCAGCGACAATCCCAACCTGCCACTGCTCACCTTTTACCTTGCGCTGCTGGCGGCAGGGATCGCCTATACCGGCCAGCGAATGGGCGCCGCATGGTTGGGGCTGGCGGCACTCCTCGGCGGGTTCGGATGGGGCGCATTCGTGCTCTCCGCCCTCCCCGCCGACACCGGCGATTTCCTGGCCTCGGGCATGTACCTCGTCGTCCTCGGCACCGCGATCCCCGCCATTGCTTTGCGCGGATCGCAATCGGCCTCCTGGAGCTATACCGCCGCAGCGGCGATGGCGAGCATCCAACTGGCCGTGCTCCTGATGGTCGACCAGTTCAGTCTGCTGGTCTGGGGCATCTTCCTGCTGCTGTTGCTGGTGCTGGCGGTGCTGGGCTGGCGCGAGCCTGCGATCCGTCGTGGGGGAGGCTTTGCTGCGGCGGTCGGTGTGCTGCTGCTGGCCATTGCCGACGCATCGTCGCGCGACTTTACGCTGGTAGCCGCGGGGCTGGCAGTGTTGACGGTGGCGGTGCCGATTGCGCTCGCCCGCTTCGGCGATCCTCGGGAAGAGGACCGCTGGCAGGCCATCCTCGTACCACCCGCGCTCGCGGCAATCGCGATCTGGCAGTTTCATGCCGGCGAAGGGCTGCAGCCCCTGTTCGCGCTCGGGATCGTCACGCTTGGCGGGTTCGCCGTCGGCGCGGCCGCGATATTCGAGAGAGCCGCATCGGTAGAGCGCTTTTCCTGGGGTCACGCCGGTGCCATCGCGCTGACGGTCTATCTCGCGCTCATGGCGCTGCTTCCCCATAGTGCCATCGGCTGGTCGCTCGCGCTGGTGGCGGCTGTGACACTTTTCACCCTGCAGAAATGGTATCACAGCGCGCTGGCATTGCTCCTCATCGCAGCGGGCTGGGCCGTGCCGACCATCGCTATCTGGTCCTCCGCATTGACACCGTCGCTGGCAGGCATTCCCGCACCCGCGACTGAGCTTCCCTCGCTTGCCTCGGTCGGCAATCGACTGGTGCCCGTCGCCCTGCTCGCGGCGCTGGCTAGCTGGCGGCTGTCGGCGGACCGACGCGAGCTACGCATCGTCTGCGGCGCCATCGCGCTCGTACTGGCGGTCGTCATCGCGCATGTGCTGTTCCGCCAGCTCTTCCCGCTCCTGCAGCCGGACGATTTCGCGGCGCACGGCCTGATCGAGCGGACGCTCTGGCAGGGCCTTTTGCTGGGGGCAGGATACGGCCTGCTCACCCTTGCCAACCGGCGTTCGCTGGCATGGGCGCGCTGGGCCGGAGGAGCGCTGGTCGCGGTTTCCCTCGCCCATTTCGCCTGGTTCGGCCTCCTGCTGCACAACCCGCTGTGGGATGCGCAGGCGGTGGGCAGCGTGCCGGTCGCGAACCTGCTGCTCCCCTCTTACGTGATCGGTGCGATTGCCGCCTGGCTTGTAGGCCGCGAGATCGAGCGGACGAGGCCGGGATGGGGGCGCGGTGCAGGCGACATTGTGCTGATGACACTGGCGCTGCTTTTCGCGCTCAGCAGCTTGCGTCAGGCCTTTGCCGGATCGGTGCTCGTTACCGCACCGATGGGTGCGACCGAGGACCTGCTGCGATCGCTGCTCGGCATTGTCGTCGCGCTCGCCTTCCTCGGCTGGGGCTGGTGGCGCAAGCAGAAACGCTGGCGGGTCGGGTCGCTCGTCCTGATGCTGCTGGCGGTGGCGAAGGTGTTCCTCATCGATGCCGCCGGGCTCGACGGGTTGCTGCGCGTCGCAAGCTTCCTCGCGCTGGGTTTCAGCCTGATCGGTATTGGCTGGATTTACAGTCGGCTGCTGCGATCCGGTTAAAAGCGCACTTCCCGATCTCAAAGGTCGATGAGACCGACCGGACTGGTTCTCCGTGGCACGATGCTAATCCTGTCACTCGCGTGGGGCGGTTTCAGGATCTTCTTCTTGCAGTTTTCGGGCCCCTTCATCGGCCCTGCGCACAGCCCCGGGGCTAGCCTGCCGGTTCTTCCACCACACGTAGATGATGGTCGCGAGCAAGAGCGCAGGCAAAATGATCGCCGCGATAATATAGGCTGTTCCCATTGGATGGCTCCTCTTTCTTCACTCATCCAATGTTTCGGAGAGGCCCTTTCTCCCAGAATACGAAAAAAAGGGCCGGGGGAGCGATCCCCCGGCCCTTCTGGACGTTTCGTAATCCCCTGCGAGAACAGGGGTATCTTGAAGACTGGCATCGCCGGTCGGCATGGGGTTCCCGCTTCCGCAGGAACTCACACCAGGGCGAAAATTACGCGCCTTCGACTTCCGTGAGGTCGATCTTCAGGCCCGGGCCCATCGAGGAGGTCAGCGTGACCTTCTTGACGAACTTGCCCTTCGCGCCCGACGGCTTGGCTTTCAGGATCGCGTCGGTGAAGGCCTTGAAGTTGGTCTTCAGGTCTTCGTCCTTGAAGGAGAGCTTGCCGATGCCCGAGTGGATGATGCCCATCTTCTCGACCCGGAATTCGACCTGTCCGCCCTTGGCGTCCTTCACGGCCTGCTCCACGTTCGGGGTGACGGTGCCCAGCTTCGGGTTCGGCATCAGGCCCTTGGGGCCCAGCACCTTACCGAGACGACCGACCACACCCATCATGTCGGGCGTCGCGATCACGCGATCATAGTCGAGATTGCCGGCCTGCATGTCTTCCATCAGGTCTTCGGCGCCGACCTTGTCGGCACCTGCGGCCAGCGCCTTGTCGGCATTGTCGCCCTTGGCGAACACGGCGACCTTCACGTCCTTGCCCGTGCCCGAAGGCAGCGCGACCATGCCGCGGACCATCTGGTCTGCGTGGCGCGGATCGACGCCGAGGTTCATCGCGATTTCGACCGTCTCGTCGAACTTCGCCTTATGCTCGCGCAGAGTGGAGAGCGCCTCGTCGAAGGTGTACAGCTTTTCTGCGTCCAGCTTCTCGGCCAGCGTCTTCTGCTTCTTGGTCAAAGTAGCCATCGGTTAGCCCTCCACCACTTCGATGCCCATCGAACGGGCGGAACCGGCGATGATCTTGACCGCCTGGTCGACGTCGTTCGCGTTCAGATCCTTCATCTTCGCTTCGGCGATTTCGGCCAGCTGCGACTTCTTGATCGAACCGATGATGTTCTTGCCCGGCTCCTTGGAACCCGACTTGATCTTCATCGCCTTCTTGATGAGGAAGCTCGCGGGCGGCGACTTCGTGACGAAGGTGAAGCTGCGATCCGCATAGACCGTGATCTTGGTCGGGATCGGCGCACCCTTTTCCATGTCCTGCGTGGCGGCGTTGAACGCCTTGCAGAATTCCATGATGTTGACACCGCGCTGACCCAGCGCAGGGCCGATCGGCGGCGAGGGATTGGCGGTGCCGGCGGGCACCTGAAGGTTGATGTAACCTTCGATCTTCTTGGCCATGATGGCCTCCTTTTTCTCACTATCGGCACCGCTTTCACGGCGCCTCATGGTAAGCGGTCAGACGGGGAGCGTAACGCGCCCCTCCCGCATGGATTTCCCGAACTGTCGAATGGGAAAGCGCGCACTTAGCGAAAACCGCGGCAATTGCAAGCATTGCCTCGCGCAATGGGTAGCGCCGCGCCCCTTCCGTATCACCAAGATGGGCGCACGCCGGAGACCGACGCACGCCCATCCGTCTGGGGATCGGCTTTCCGACCGGCCGATCCGCCAAGGGTAACGGTCAGGGCTCGCCCGCCGCGCCGTAATCGTCCTGCGAGCCGCCATCGTCCGTCGGCTCGTCGGTGATGTACTCGCCTGCTGCATCGTAGTCGTCCTGCGACCCGCCGCTATCGGTGGGCTCGTCGGTCACCTTGGGGCGCTTGGGTGACGCCTTGGTCTTGGCCGTTTTCGCCGCTTCGAGCTCCGGCAGGTCCTGCGACGATCCATCGTCGACACCCAGGTCATCGACCGCCGGATACTCTTCCTCGGCCGTGTCGACGGCTTTCTCGCCACAACCGACCATTGTGAATGCACCGAGAATTATCAAAGGCTTGAAAATATCGACTCGCATGAGCTTCCCCCTCGTCAAGAATGACGGGCGAGCATTATCACTGGCCAATACAGGGGAATATGGAGTTCGTGAGGGTACTGGTAGAATTGCTAGGCTGCTGGAGAATGGATTGCACAGGCGCGGTTTAGGTGGGCTCGCTCCGTCCCATCCCGGACATGGCGCATCACGAGCGGGTTGCATTGAAGCAGCCACTTCTTCAGGCTGACATCCAAGATGATGCAGCGCGCCCTAGCCAGAAACCGCCTTCGTCGATTGAGCTGGCTGCGCTTCCTGCTGCAGTTGGCGACCGTGGCTCTCGCGTATTTCGTGGCGAGCATTCCGCCGATCCTCCTCTTCGGTAAAACCAACGCAGGCATGCTGGGCTCGGTGGTGCTGAGCATGGTCGCAGCGCTCGTGGTTGCACGGTTCTGGCTGTCGCGCGACGGGTGCCTCAAGCATGCATGGAGCCTGCGCCCACCCGAGAATATCTCGCGCACGCTAGCCCTCGCAGCGCTGGGAACCGGTGTCATCATTGCGCTCTTCGCGGTAGGCGCCGCGGTCATCGACGCGCTGGGCCTGCCTCCGATCGATGTCAGCATGGTCCTGGCATATGTGACGCAGGGCCCGATCAGCTTCATGCTGTGGGTTGTCTTGGTCGCATGGTTTGCCGCAGGCCTTGGCGAGGAGCTGCTCTATCGCGGATTCCTGCTGGACCGGCTGATGCGATTGCGCGGGATGCGCGGCCGCAAATGGCCCGCCGCAATTATCCAGGCGGCGCTGTTCGGCCTACCGCACCTCTATCAGGGCTGGGGCGGCGTGCTGGTAACAGCCTCCATCGGACTGTTTCTCGCGTGGTTGCGCTTCGCGAACAGGGGCAACCTGTGGGCGTGCATCCTCGCCCACGGCGCGGTCGACACGATCATGCTGAGCCTCGCCTACAGCCAGAGCCTGGGCTGGCTGCGCTGAGCCCGGGAGGCCTCGGCGTTACCCCGCCAGCCCGCGTCCTTCGATCCTGAGCACCGGCACCATTGAATCCGCATCGAAGCCTGTGGGGTCGAGACGCAGGCTATCGGTGCCCTGCACGAAGGGGACCGGGCCGCCACCCATGCGCTCCACGCTCTCCACCCGGGCACCGCCGAGCGGGCCAGTGCCCAGCTCGGGCAGGACGAGCGGACCCGATTCCGGCGCGCGTAGCAGAGCGAACACAGTGGCCCCCTTACGCGTATAGCGGACCCCGCCGCCAGCCTCGCCACCGAAGCTGCGCCACGGTCGCGAGCCCCTGATCGCGGCCTCGCCCTCGCGCGCCATCCATGTGCCAAGCGCGCCAAGGATCGCGCGTTCCTCGCTATCGAGCGTGCCCTCTCCGCGCACCGGTATCGACAGCAGGAGCGTGCCGTTCTTCGAGACCACATCGGCCAGCTGCCAAATCACATCGCGCGCCGGGACGTAGCTTTTTTCCAGAAACCGTGCGCGGTTGTAATGCCAGTCGCCGATGCAGGTCGCCGCTTGCCACGGCTCGGGCTCGATCTGTTCGGCCACCTTGCGTTCGAGATTGGGGATCGTGCCCTGATCGCGGGTAAAGCCCGCGCTCATCACGCCGCTGAAAGTGCCGCTGCGCGCGATGGCGCGATTGTAGAAATGCGCAGCAGCCATAACGCCGATGTCGCCGAAGGGCAGGCTGTAGCCATCCTGGTAGAGGAAATCGGGCTCGTAGCGCTCGACCAGCGCCATCTGCCGCGCCAGCCAGTTGCTGGCGAAGGCGACCCCTTGTGGCGGTATCGTCTCGACCCACTGGCCAGAATTCGCATCGTGCCACGCGCGCATGGCCGCAGGACTGTCGAGCCCATCGGGCGGAACCTGTCGCGGGCCGGTGTAGAGCACCTGCGGGTCGAGCCCTTCCCACGCAGTCCCCGCGCCATCTTCTGTACGCAGGCGAAAGGCGTCGTAACGCTCGCCCTTGCGCGGACCGGTAGTGTCGTAGCCGTAGGCGGTCTGCCACCAGTGCCAAGCATGGCTGGCATGGTTGCTCACCCCGAACGGAAGGCCGAGACGCCGCGCCGCCGCCGCCCAGCCGCCGACCACATCGCGCTGCGGCCCGATCCGCGCCGAATGCCACGCGTGATGAGGAGTGGGAAAGAGATCGAGATTGTCGTGGTGGCAGGCCATTGCGACGAGGAAGCCCGCGCCCGCATCCTTGTAGGCGGCGAAGATCTCGTCCGGGTCCCAAGCCTGCGCGCGCCAGTCGGAAATCACGTCGATGAAGCCGTGATCGGCGGGATGCCCGTATTGATCGCGGTGGATAGCCGCCTGCCTCTCGTCCTGCAGATAGAGGAGCCGCCCGTACCAGTCCCCCGCCTCGGGCGCGCATTGCGGGCCCCAGTGCGCCCACAGGCCCAGCTTGGCATCCCGGTACCAGTCGGGCACCTCGTATGCCTCGCGCAGCCCCTCCGGCGTGGCGGCAACCGGACCCACCAGATTCGCACGCAAAGGCGCGGGCAGGCCCAGCACTGCCGCCAGTCCGAGCACGTCCCTTCGCCGCATTTCCCTCTCCACCTTGCACGCGCGGCGTTGCATTTGCCGCGTCGTGAGGCATGGTAGCGCAACCATCGGGGAGGGAAAGGTTGCGTTTGGCGCAGCTGCTGAGGTTCGGGGCCGTGCTGCGGCTCGGCATCGCCATGCCGATGCAGGCGGGCGCGCACACGCCGCTGCCGCGGTTCGAAAGCGGAGGCGAGCACCCTGCCTTGCTGGTCGATG
>NZ_CAXQBM010000061.1:0-8080 GCF_964222115.1 Alteriqipengyuania sp. | reverse complement strand
CGCACCGGGTCGGCGGTCGCCAAATCGCCTGTCGCGCAAGCCTTCAACAGCTTGGCAAGATCGCCCTCGAACCGCATCATCAGCACTTGGCACTCGGGATCGCCGAAGCGGATATTGTACTCGACCAATTTCGGCCCCTCGTCGGTCAGCATCAGCCCGGCGTAGAGTACGCCGCGATAGGGCATCTTGTCCTCGGCCAGCGTGCGCACGGTCGGCACCACGACTTCGCGCATCGCGCGGTCGATCAGCGCGTCGGTCAGCACCGGGGCGGGGCTGTAGGCGCCCATCCCGCCGGTATTGGGGCCGGTATCGCCTTCGCCCACGCGCTTGTGATCCTGCGCGGTGCCGAAGGGCAGGATGATCTCGCCATCGCTCAAGGCGAAAAAGCTGGCTTCCTCGCCGTGCATGAACTCCTCGATCACCACTTCGGAGCCTGCCGAGCCGAACTTCCCATCGAACATTTCGGACAGCGCGTGCTGCGCTTCCTCACGCGTATGCGCGATCACCACGCCCTTGCCCGCCGCGAGCCCGTCCGCCTTCAGCACGAAGGGCGCATCGAAGCGCTTGAGCGCGCTCCATGCCTCTTCCAGCGAAGCCGTGCGCTCGTATTTCGCGGTCGGGATATTGGCGCGCTTGCACAGGTCCTTGGTGAAGCCCTTGCTGCCCTCCAGCTGCGCGGCGCCTTTCCCGGGTCCGAAAACGGCGATCCCCTCGGCGCGCAGATCTTCCGCCAGCCCCGCGACCAGCGGCGCTTCGGGGCCGACCACCACCAGCTCGACTGCGTTCTGGTGGCAAAACGCGATCACGGCCTTGTGATCGCCCGCGTCCAGCGCGACAATATCGGCATGCTCGGCAATGCCCGGATTGCCCGGTGCAGCAAAGAGCCGGGAACATGATGGTGCGGCGGCGAGCTTCCATGCCAGTGCATGTTCGCGGCCACCCGATCCGAGCAGGAGGATATTCATTCGCGTGCCAACTCCAGACGATACCGATCCGGCGTTGCTAGCGAACAGCAGGCCGGGCGACAATTCCGAGCCGCTCAGCGTCACCGATCTCTCGCGCAGCCTGAAACGCGTGGTGGAGGACAGGTTCGGCTTCGTGCGAATCCGCGGCGAGTTGTCGGGCGTGAAGCGCGCGGCCTCGGGCCACCTCTATTGCAGCCTGAAGGACGAGAAATCGGTCATCGACGGGGTGATGTGGAAGTCTGCCGCGCCACGTCTCGCCTTCATGCCCGAGGATGGGTTGGAAGTGATCGTCTCCGGCAAGATCACGACCTACGCCGGTCGCTCGAAATACCAGATCGTGATCGAGCGGATGGAGCTGGCGGGCGAAGGCGCGCTGCTCGCGCTGCTCGAAAAGACCAAGGCGCGGCTGGAGGGCGAAGGACTGTTCGCGCCCGAGCGCAAGAAGCCGCTGCCTTTCCTGCCGCAGGTTATCGGTGTGGTCACTTCACCAACAGGCGCTGTGATTCGCGATATCCTCCACCGCCTGTCGGATCGCTTCCCTAGCCATGTGATCGTGTGGCCCGTGCTGGTGCAGGGAGAGGGCGCAAAGGGGCAGGTGAGTGCCGCTGTGCGCGGTTTCAACGCGCTTGAACGCGGTGGCAGCGTGCCTCGGCCCGACCTGCTGATCGTGGCGCGCGGGGGTGGCTCGATCGAGGATTTGTGGGCCTTCAACGAGGAACAGGTGGTCCGGGCAATCGCGGATTCGAAGATTCCCGTGATCTCCGCTGTCGGACACGAGACAGACACGACGCTCGCCGATTTCGCTGCCGATCACCGCGCGCCCACGCCCACCGCCGCTGCCGAACGCGCCGTGCCGGTGCGCGCGGAACTTGCCGCAGGAATTGCCGACCTCGCCGCACGCCAGATGCGCAGTGCCTCGCGGCCCGTCACGCTGGGGCGGGAGCGGCTGGAGGCCTGCTCGCAGCGCCTGCCCAGGCCCGATGCACTGTTACAGGCCTCCGCACAGGCGCTCGACGATGCGACGGAGCGTCATCGGCGCGCGCTGGTCGACCGGGTCGGCATCGGGCGCGCCATGCTCGACCAAGCGGCGGCAAGGCTGGCGCCTTCCACGCTGCAATGGCGGGTGATGCAAGCGCGGGAGCGGCTCGACGCAACGCGGCTGGCCCCGGCCATGCTCACCACGCGGCTGGAGCGTGCGGGCGAGCGACTGGACGCGGGTGTCGGCATGCTCCGTTCGCTGGACCCGAAAGCGCCCCTCAAGCGCGGCTATGCGCTGGTGTTCGGGCCCGGAGGCGATCTGGTGCGTAGCGCGGATGCAGCGGGCAAGCTGGGCAGCCTGACGCTCGAATTCGCCGATGGCCAGGTCGCGGCAAGCACGGGCGATGCCCCGCCGCCCGCCACGCCTCCGCCTCCGCCGCCTTCGCCCAAACGGAAAAGCCCTCCGCCGCATCCGGGGCAAGGCGACCTGTTCTGAACGGGGTGGCCCACGGCGACAGGATCGCTATATCAATCGCATGCTTACCACTTCCAGCGACCAGCCCGCGCGGCTCTATTACGAGGCCAATTCCTTCCGCGTCATTCGGACCGGCCGGTTCGTCCCCTGCGCCGTGACCGGAGAGCCGATTGCGCTGGAGGCCCTGCGGTACTGGAGCGTTGAGCACCAGGAACCCTATGCGAGCTGCGAAATTGCGACCCGCCGCCTGACCGGCCAGGCGTGATCCTGCGCTTCTCCGCAAGGCTGGCGCTGGGCGCGGCTTCGATCATAGCGATCGGCAGCTGTACGGCCAGCGGCGATGTGGGCGAGGAGGGTCCGCGCGAAACCGTCCAGCCGATTGCCGAGCCACCCGCTACCACACCGGCGGCAGTGCCTGCGCCCGCGGCCACTCCGTCCGAGCCTGTGCGCACGACCTTCACGTTTCGCGGTGAACTGGAGCAGGGCGGCTGGATCAGGGGCCGCGTGCCGAGCAACACGCGCAGTGCGCGGCTGGGCGGCCAGCAGTTCGATCTTGCCGAGGACGGGACGTTCTTCGCCGCCTTCGATCGCGACCAGGGGCCCCAGATCGAACTGGTTGCCACGCTTGAGAATGGCCGGACGATTTCCAGCCCGCTCACCATCGCACCGCGCGACTGGAAGCTGGAATATATCAACGCGCCCTATCGTGCGGGCCGCAGCAGCGCGGAGTTCGAAAGGCTCCGTGGCGGCGAGCTGGCGCAGATCGCTGCGGCACGCGAGGTCCGTTCCGGCAGCGAAGGCTGGCGGCAGGATTTCATCTGGCCTGTGACAGGGCGCATTTCCGGCAGGTTCGGTTCCCAGCGGGTCTACCAGGGCAAGCCGGGACCCTATCACTCCGGCCTCGACATCGCGCCGGGTGCGGGCACGCCGTACATGGCGCCCGCCGATGGTGTGGTGACCCTGGTGGCCGATTCGCCCTTCACGCTTGAAGGCAACCTGCTGATGATCGATCACGGCATGGGCTTGAACAGCGCCTTCCTCCATTCCGCGACCATCGTGGTGAGAGAGGGCCAGAAGGTTAGGCAGGGCCAGTATCTCGGCACGGTCGGCTCGACCGGACGCTCCACCGGGCCGCATCTGCACTGGAGCCTCAAGTGGCATGATTCGCGGCTCGACCCGCTGCTGTTTCTCGGCCCGATGCCCGACTGATGCGGCGGTAAAACGCGGTGGTGATGTGCGGCTGGGGCGAATGCCGATTCGGCTGGCCTAGCTTTCGCCCTGACACACCTGACACAGTGTACAAGCGTTGAAATCTTCGCACCCGAACGGCGCGCTTTTGCTTGGGATCGACGCTGTGAAAGAGCCGCGCCGAAGCTAGCGAGTGCGTACCGTGTAGGACAGCGGCGAATCGGGACGCGAATGCGGCCCGCAGACGAACGAAGGGCGCGTTTCGCACGATAATGCGAACGCGCCCGGTTCGTTTCGGCCTAAGCCGTATCGGAATGAAGAAGCCTAAAAGGCTCAGGCTGCCGGTGCGGCGGCCGCCTTCTTAAGCTCGCGCTTCACCTTGAGGGCGCGCGACGAAAGCTTTTCGTCCTTGGTCTTGAGCAGCCAGTTGTCGAGCCCGCCATTATGCTCGACAGAGCGCAGGCCCTGCGTCGACACGCGGAACTTGAAGCTGCGGTCCAGCTTCTCGCTCATCAGGGTGACGTTCTGCAGGTTGGGCAGGAAGACACGCTTGGTCT
The DNA here is from genome assembly GCF_964222115.1 of Alteriqipengyuania sp. Lineage (NCBI taxonomy): Bacteria > Pseudomonadati > Pseudomonadota > Alphaproteobacteria > Sphingomonadales > Erythrobacteraceae > Alteriqipengyuania > Alteriqipengyuania sp. The sequence goes on along the minus strand of NZ_CAXQBM010000061.1, from coordinate 3,917 downwards.
TGTTGTTCGCGTGGCTCACATTGTGGCCGACCTGGCGACCCTTGCCGGTCAGTTCGCAGATGCGCGACATGGCTTATCTCTTCTCAAAAATGGTGATCGGTCTGTGCCGGAAAGTCGCCGCGCTTAGCGGCCCTTTGCCGAATCGTCAACATGCTACCCGCGCTTGCCGAGTCCGCACACGCGACCTAGCGCATTGTGCATCATGACGCGATGGCCCTTGCCCGATCCGATGCAGCGTGCGCTGGAGGAAGCGCGGCTGGCCGCCGCTGCGGGCGAGGTGCCGGTGGGCGCGGTTGTTGTGCGCGACGGGGAGATTATCGCGGCCGCGCATAATGCACCGCGCACGCTCGCCGATCCGACTGCGCATGCAGAAGTGCTCGCGCTACGGGCTGCGGCGAAGGCGTTGGGTCAGGAGCGGCTCGAAGGCTGCGACCTGTGGGTGACGCTGGAGCCCTGCGCGATGTGTGCAGGTGCCATAGCCCATGCGCGAATCGCGCGGCTCTATTACGCGGCGCCCGATCCGAAGGGCGGCGCGGTGGCGCATGGCGCGCGCGTGTTCGACCATCCGCAGTGCCATCATCGGCCGGAGGTGTATTCGGGAATGGGTGAGGAAGAGGCTGGCGAGTTGCTGCGAGGGTTTTTTGCTCGCAGACGTTAGTGACGGGTACAGTGGCGAAGCCGCAGTTTCGTGCAGTAAGACAGAACTGTGACTTCGCTTTCTAGGCGCTAGAAGAGAAAGGGCGGATGGGTGCCGTTAGATCCCCAGGTATTGATTTCATGATGGCTATCAAGAAATCTCCGGCAACTTGAAATGCTTTATCAGTCTTTTCTAGGCTCCAAGTCGGCGGACCGGCGAAATCATTTCGCTCGGACAGGCGAATGGCTTCATGAGTGAATTCGTTTCTAGCCTCAAAAAGCTCGTCTAATAGACTGGCATCCTCTGGTACCCGAAAATCAGGGAAGAAAGCCCCGATCATGTGCTCCATGCGAGCGGTGCGATCAGGCATTGTCGAGAATAGCTTGGATTCCCATCGCCGGATGGCCCTCTTGAACTCGCGTTCGGCATGGGCTTCGCGCCTGTAGGAGGTAACTTCTTGCAACGAAGATTGAGCAGGGTCCAAATGCTGCAAGCATATGGCTATCGTCGCCTCAAGGGCATTTTCTAGAATGTCGGCCAATACGATGACCGTTCGCCTCGTAACCGACTTGTATCCTTCCCGTGCCTCCCGCTGAGCGCTCAAAAGGTTGATCTCGACCCATTGAAGCGCGGAAGCTGCATTTCGCTTCTCCACATCACTCATCCCTGCCTCAGCAACCCTCAATTTCTCAACCAAGAGTTCTGAATAGTGAGGCACATGGAAAATTGAACGCCAGCAAAGTGCGTTGTGCTCCTGCTCGGCTATCAGCAAATTTACGGCGTCCATTTGGGACTTTTGCAGTGCGTTCAGAAGAGTTCTTTTCTCGCCCATTACAGCCCCCGCCAGATTTTCGCCGGAACATCGTCCGCCGCGCCGCGTGCGGTGCGCTTGCACGCCGCCGGCATCCAGTCGCGCCCGTAACACAGGCGGATTTCCTCAAGCCAGCCACGCTCGTTGAGCTTCACCGCGATCATCTCGCGCCGCCAGTTGGTGTTCGCTGTAATCCATGCCTCGCGGATGTCGCCTGCTGTCAGCCCCTCCTTGCGGGAAAGCCGGTCGAGATCGGGCCAGTCGAGGCTGCGATGCAGGACGCGGGTGATGCGGAAATAGCGGTCGGGCGTATCGACCAGGCAGGAACCGTGCTTGGCCCATTGCCGCAACGCGAGGCTGGCCGATGGCTGGATACACATCTGCCGGGCAAGCTGCGCGCCGGTGGGGCGCGAACGTCGTGCCGGACACCATTGCGGCCAACCCCGTGCGCCCTGCGGCCATAGGCCATGCACGATCAGCCCGAAGCTGCCAGCACGCTCCGAGCATTGCCGCGCATGGCGGCGCGAATCCTTGCGCGTACGGCAGAACTCCGGGCTCCAGCTGAGCGACAGGACATATCCGGTGACGGGCATGGTCCGCGTCGGCCCGTCGCGTGCGATACTCGGCACGCTGACACTGCGCGGGGCGGTGCATTGGTAGCTTTGGGCAGACGCCGCAACCGGACCCAGCGCGACAATGAGGCCAGCGAGCCACAGCGGGAATCGCAGCCTCATCTCAGGTCGGGTCGACAGGCGTATCCTCGGGCTCGGCCGCCGAATCCTTGCCCTCCAGCCAGCGGATCGCATCGCCGCGGAACAGCAGGCCTACCGCCACTGCCTGCGCGATCAGGCCCAGCAGGCCGTAGATCTCGGACAGCGGCATCGCCCCGGCGAAATAGTCGCCCACCCCCATGAGCGAGATCAGGAACAGCAGCACGATGATCCACTTGGCGATGATCAGCCGCTTGTGCGAAACGAGGTACCACAAAAGCAGTCCGATCGCGGCGCCGACTGCATAGGCTATCAGCAGCACTACGGGGGGGATGCTGATCCCGCTGGCAGTGCTTTGCGCCGCCAGCTGCGCTTTCAGCACGTCATAGCCGGAAATGAAGCCGAGCAGGCCGAAGAACATGGCCCCGAGGTAGAAATAGTCGAACAGCTTGATCGATTGCGGTTTCATCGGCGCCCCCTTGCCTGCAATTTTGCGAAACTGCCGCAAGCGGGCCTCGTCGGCAAGCCGCAGGTCAGTCCAAGGTGGTGAAATCCAGCCCGATATCGGCTGCGGGCGCGCTCTGGGTCAGGCGACCGACCGATACATAGTCGACCCCGGTGGCGGCCTTGGCGTGGATCGTGTCGAGGTTGATCCCGCCGCTCGCCTCGGTCGGAACGCGGCCCGCCACCAGCTTAACCGCTTCGCGCAAGGTCGGTGGCTCCATATTATCGAGCAGCAGGCGGGTCGCGCCTGCTTTCAGCGCGGGCTCGATCTGGTCGATCCGGTCGACCTCGCAGATGATCTCGGCAACCCCCGCATCGCGCGCGCGCCGCACGGCCTCGCCCACCGATCCGGCGACCGCGATGTGGTTATCCTTGATCATGGCGGCATCCCACAGGCCCATGCGGTGGTTGCTGCCGCCACCCATGCGCACCGCGTATTTTTCGAGGAAACGCAGGCCGGGCAGCGTCTTGCGCGTGTCGAGCAGGGTGCAATCCGGGTTACCCATCGCATCGACATACTCGCGCACCAGCGTGGCAATGCCCGAGAGGTGCTGGACGGTGTTGAGAGCACTCCGCTCTGCAGTCAGCAGGGCCCGCGCATTGCCTTCGATCCGCATCAGGTCGGTGCCGGGTGCGACCTGAGCGCCATCCTCGACCAGCTGCTCGATCGTGCATTCGGGGTCGAGCGCGCGGAAGAATGCTGCCGCTATCGGCAGTCCGGCGACGGTAATCGGATCGCGGCTGTCCATCACGCCTGCAAAGCGCGCATCGGGCGGGATGACCGATTCCGAAGTCACATCGCGCCCTCCGCCGGGAATGCCTGCGCCGAGGTCTTCGGCCAGCGTCGCGCGAACGAATGCGTCGAGATCGAAGCCGGGAAGAGAAAAGGTCATGATTGAGCCCATTCTTGGTCGCGGCAGCCAGAGGGCGACTGCCCGACGGCTGTCAGGCCGCCCCCGTGGAGGCATTCGCGCATGCGAATCGCCGCGAACGAAAACTAGTGCACGAACCGCGCCACCACGTCGCGGTAGCTGCGCGAAACTTTCACTTCGGCACCGCTCCCGAGCACCAGAAAGCATTCGCCATTGGTGTGCGGCTTCACCTGGCGCACCTGGTCGAGATTGACGATGGTGGAGCGGTGGACGCGCTGGAACTTGCGCGGGTCCAGCCTGCGCTCCAAGTCCGTCATCGTCTCGCGCAGGATCAGCGAATTGTCGCCGGTATAGATGCACATGTAATCGCCTGCCGCCTCGAT
>NZ_CAXQBM010000060.1:0-5521 GCF_964222115.1 Alteriqipengyuania sp. | reverse complement strand
CTCGTCCTTCGCCACCGTGACCTCGCGATCCGAAACCTCGCCCGTTTCCTTGTCCTTCACCTTCATGGTGACGGTGACAGGCACGATCTCGTCGTCGAACTTGCCCGCTTCCTGCGCGGCGGCGGTCCGCTGCTGCGAACGCAGCGCGTATTCGTCCTGCGCCTCGCGGCTGATGCCATAACGCTGGGCGACCGTCTCTGCGGTCTGCAGCATCGGCATATAGACCGCCCCATGCATCGCGAGCAGCTCGGGGTCGGGCATCACGCGCATTTCCGGCGTCTGCACGAGGCTGATCGATTCCTGGCCGCCAGCGGCGACGACGTTCATGTTGTCGACCATGATCTGCTTGGCGCCGGTCGCAATCGACATCAGGCCCGAGGAACACTGGCGGTCGATCGTCATCCCCGAAACGCCGATCGGGCAGCCCGCGCGCAAGGCAACCTGGCGCGCGAGATTGCCCGCCTGCGCGCCCTGCTGGAGCGCCGAGCCCCACAGCACGTCGTCGATCTCGCCCGCGTCGATCCCGGCACGTTCAATGGCCGGAGCGAGCGAATAGGAGCCGAGCGTGGCACCCTTGGTGTCGTTGAAGCCGCCCTTGTAGGCGCGACCGATGGCGGTGCGTGCGGTGGAAACGATGACTGCGCTGCGCATGATATGAACTCCTCGAAACTAAACTTCTCCCTCCCCTTCAGGGGAGGGGCAGCGAGACTTGGGTTTGCGAAGCAAGCCCTAGTCGCAGCGGGGAGGGGCCGACACGCATTGCGCGGGCTTCCCCCACCCCTCGATCCCCTCCCCTGAAGGGGGGGGGAAGAACTTTCAGACGAAGTACATCGTCATCCATTCGCAGATCAGGGCGGGCTTTTCTTCGCCTTCGATCTCGATGGTGATCTCGACCGTCTGTTGCCACTGGCCGGGGCGCTTCTCGGTCATGTCGAGCAGCTTCCAGTGGCCGCGAATGCGCTTGCCCGAACGGACCGGGTTGATGAAGCGCGTCTTGTTGCCACCATAGTTGACAGCCATCTTGATCCCGTCGGGATGCTGCATGTCCGAATTGGCGCCGAGATAGGGGATCATCGAGAGCGTCAGGAAGCCATGTGCGATGGTGCCGCCGAACGGCGTCATCTTGGCCGCTTCCTCGTTCACATGGATGAACTGGTGGTCACCGGTCGCCTCGGCGAACTGGTTGATCCGTTCCTGGCTCATCTCGGCCCATTCGCTGGTGCCGATCTGTTCACCGACCTTCGCGGCGATGTCTTGCGGGCTCATTGCTGCCTCTCCTGTGCATGGATTTCTGCGCGCTCCATGCCGGATGGGTCGGCCAAGTGCAATGGAGCCTAGGCTGCGCCCCCGGGTGCCCCTACGGCATGGGACGCTTCAGGCGCCGTATCGCTTTGGCGCTGGGCCGCCAGTCGCTCGCCAATGGTCGCTGCGCGCGGCGAATCATAGCGTTTGGCATAGATCACGAGGGCGATCTGGAGCCCGGCGAGCATCATGATGAAGGGCTGCCACGCGATCCCCTGGAACAGCGCGCCGACCAGATAGATCAGCTGCGCATATTGCAGCGCAATCGCGAGATGGCCCAGCCATTCGAGCTGCGGATCGGCCTTCTTGCGCATCCGTCGCCGCAAGCGTTCCATCTGGTAGAGGCCCAGCGCCTGCAGCAGCAGCCATGCGCCCAGCCCGGGCCAGCCCTGCTCGCCCAACATCTCGAAAATGGCGGAGTGATAGGCGCGGCCCTCGTCGGTCACCTTCTCGTAGCTGGTGCTGGTCATGTTGCCGCTGCCAGTGGTCTGCGGCATTCGATAGGTGAAGCTGTTGGCGCGATAGGCTTCGAACCCGCCGCCAAGTGGCTTTTCCTCGACATAATCGAGCGTCCATTCCCACACGGCCACACGGGTCGATGCGCTCTCGTCCTCTTCTGCGGTCAACATGGTCGCCATGCGATCGGCATAGGACTGCGGCAGGAAGGGGAAGGCGGCGACGCACAGCAACAGGCCTCCCACGATCATCAGCAGCTTGTACTTGGTTTCGCGCAGGATCAGCAGGCCCAGCATCGCAATGCAGACGAGGCCGGTGCGCGCCTCGGTCCCGATGGGGATCAGCAGGCAGGCACCCGACAGGCCAAGCGCAAACGCCTTTACCGGCAGGCTGGGCGGAAACACCGTGCCATGCCGGGTGAACCAGTACAGCAGCGGAATGATCGCGATTGCCACGGTCGAAATGGTGGAGCTTTCGTAGATCCCGCTATTATCGTTCACGAACAGCGACAGCGTGCCGTAGCCGCCGCCGCCGAACACGGTCTTTATCCCGCCCGAGATGATGATCGCGCCCGCTGTCAGCAGCATGACAAGCGCCGCAGCTTCGAACCGAAGCTTGGTGGTGACGGTAAAGGGCAGGAATATCGCGAAGACCAGCGTCTTCCATACCCAGTCCCACTTGTCAGCCGCCTCGACCGGGAACGCCGCACCCTGCATCGTGAACCATGCCCAGCCGAGCAGGAACAGCATCAGCGCTTGGCGAAATGTGAAGGTGGGCCGCGTCTTCTTGTCGAGCATCAGCCAGCCGCCGAATGCGGCCGCAAAGGCGATCAGCGAAACCGGCACGCTGGTGATGACACCGAAGCCGATTTTCTGCGGTGCAAGGATATCGACGTAGAGATATGCGCACACCCACAGGAATGGGCGCTTCAGCCCGAAGAACAGGAAGACGGCCAGAAAGCCGAGGAGGAACAGGTCGGTCACGGGGCCTGATCGCCATCAGGATCGAGCAGCGGATCCTCGTCCAGGTCGTCACGCAGCATCAGGCGGTAGCCTGCCAGCAGCAGGAGGCCGTGAATCGAGACGATGACCAGCATGTCGATCACGGATCGGGTGCTCCTTCGCGCGAATGGGTGGCGCGGACGCTTTCCGGGCCATTGTGAAGCGAGCGCTAGCAGCGCGGAGTTGACGCGGCGTTAAGTACGCCTGCGCTACGCACGTTCACGCCATGCGCGTACTCCATGTCCTCGACCATTCGCTGCCGCTCCACAGCGGCTATGCCTTTCGCACCAAGGCGATCATGCGCACGCAGATGGCCGACGGGCTGGATGTGCGCGGGATTACCGGCCCGCGCCACACCGCCGAGGGACCGGCCGAAGAAACCTGCGAAGGCCTGCATTTTCATCGTAGCGCAGGATCGGCTGGTGGCCCGCCGCTGCTCTCCGAATGGCGCGAAGTTGCGGCCCATGCCGATGCCATCGTGCGATTGGCGGAAGACTGGCGCCCCGACGTGCTGCATGCCCATTCGCCCGCGCTGTGCGGGCTCGCGGCGATCCGCGCCGGAAATAAGCTCGGCATCCCGGTGGTGTACGAAATCCGCGCCTTCTGGGAAGATGCGGCGGTCGGAAACGGCACGGGGACGCAAGGCTCGGCCAAATATCGCCTGACCCGCGCGCTCGAAAACTTTGTCGTCAAACGCGTCGATGCAGTGTTCACGATCTGCGAGGGGCTGCGCGGCGATCTTATCGGGCGCGGATTCCCGCCCCAGAAGATCGGCATTTCGCCCAACGCCGTGGATCTCGCGCAGTTCGGGGAGCCCGCTGCACGCGACGAAGCGCTTGCCCGCAAGCTTGGCTTGGCAGAGGGCCCCGTGATCGGCTTCATCGGCAGCTTCTACCCTTACGAGGGCCTCGACGATCTGATTGCCGCGCTGCCACTGCTGCGCGAGCGCCACGGCCACGCGAAACTGCTGCTGGTGGGCGGCGGGCCCGAAGACGGGGCTCTGCGTGCGCAAGCCGCCGCCTCGCCCGCCAGCGATGCGATTATCTTCACCGGGCGCGTGCCGCACCAAGAGGTCGCGAATTACTATGCGCTGACCGATGTGCTCGCCTTCCCGCGCAAGAAAAGCCGGCTGACCGATCTCGTAACGCCGCTCAAACCGCTCGAAGCAATGGCGCAGGGGCGGATCGTGGCGGCGTCCGATGTGGGCGGCCACCGCGAACTGATCGATCACGACCAGACCGGTGTGCTTTTCCCGGCAGACGACCCGGCAGGCATGGCGCGCGCGCTCGCCGACATGCTCGACCACGAGGACGTCTGGCCCATCATGCGCGAACGCGCGCAAGCCTTCATCGCCAGCGAACGCGACTGGCAGATAAACAGCCGTCGTTATCACGCTGTTTACCATCGCTTGCTAGGCAAGCCGTTGGATCGGTCGCCCAATAGCGCGGCGTGGATGGCTCCCGACGGGGCGGTCCACGCCCGCAACGGCGGCTCGGCATAGAGGAACGCACGTTGGCCGAGATGGACCACGCACCCGACGAACACGCATCGAGCCGTGGCGGACTGACCTCCGGCGCTGCCTTCAAGGCGGTCGTCGCGCTGTGGTTTGCCGCGCTGTTCGGCGGAGGATGCCTGTTCCTGCCGCAAGTCCTGTTCGACATGGTCTTCAATGGCCACGCGCCGTTCGGCCCGCAGACGCGCGTGGTCGCAGCGATTGGCGCAGCCGGCATCGGGCTGCTGATGGGCCTGTTCATCGCCAGCAAGGTCCGCAGCGACGATTCCGATGACAACACTGTCGTTGTCCCGTGCAAGCCACGCAAGCGGGGTACGCGCCCACCGCTCGACGTGCGGGCAGCGCTGGGACTGGATCGCGATGACGATGACGATGACGATGACGTCGAGTATGACGACAACCCGGACGCATTCGACCTGGACGATGAGTTCAAGGCACCGATCGACGATCCGCATTTCGCTTCGGCATGGAGCGATTCCGATGCTTACGAGCCGGTAGAGCAGGATTGCGCGCCAGAGCCCGCACCCGCTGCCGACCCGCCGCAAGCGCACACGCCCGACTGGCAGGACGCAGCGCCTGCTCCCGCGCCATCCGCTCCCGCACCTTCGCGATATAACCCCTTTGCCGACTTCGTGTCCGACGAAGAGGACGTTGCCGAGGATCGGCCCGCATTCGAGGCACCGCCTGCGCCTGTTATCGACACGCCCGTCGCCGCTGAGCCCGCGCCTTCGCCCGCACCCTTTCGGGAGCCCACACCGGCTGCTCCACCCGCTCCGCCACCGCCATCCGCGTGGCCGCAACCGCGGAATGAAGAACCTGCGCTGGGCGAACTCGGGGTTGCGGAACTTGTCGAAAGGCTTGCCCGTGCCTTGCAGGGGCAGGAACAGGGGGCACCCTCCGCTCCGGACCACCCGCAGGACACTCCTCATGCACAGCCCATGCGATCGGGCCTCCACCGCACTGAATCGGCTATCGCACAGACCGCACCGTCGCAAAGCGATGTCGACCGAGCGCTGCGTGGTGCGCTCGACCGGCTGACCCGCTTGGATGATGTGGCGTAATCTTTGGGTTCACTAGCGTGAACCATTCACCACCCGCCCCGCCTCCCCACCCGGCCACACCTGATGATCCTGTCACTGAATCCATTTGTCCTGCAAGAGTTGGTCTAGCGGTAAAGGGTGCAAAACCTGACGAGGTTGGACGTGGTGATGTAATTTCTGTTGAAAATGCTGTTGATATCAAAACTGAG